>NZ_KV808301.1:58345-64211 GCF_001812205.1 Rothia sp. HMSC069C10 | reverse complement strand
GTACATTTGGGCTCGTCAGAAGGGCATTACCTTCGGCTGGGCGGATGGCAAGTTCCACCCGGAGGCGAAGCTTTCGACCCCGTCGACGGTGGCGTTTATGTACAGGTACCAGAAGGCGATGGGTCAGGTCACGCCGAAGGCGCCGACCTCTGCCTCGTTGCCGCGTAGCTTGTCTGTGCCGGGTAACCAGGATGCGCCTCGGAGTGCTAGCGGCTGGCAGCATAAGGTTCGTCAGGGTAGCGCTTTTTGGCGTGAGGCTCAGTGGGCTGTTGATCACCGCATGTGGGGTTACCGCGTTGATGGGGAATACGTCTATGAGGACTTTGATAGGTCTTTCGTTTCCTCTGGTGATTTGAAGTTGATGCTGTACCGCTTGGCGCACGGCGGCAGCCACCTCAAGTAGCGCCGGGTCGTGGTGAGTGAGGTAACCGGTGGGCTGGGATGCTCGACGTAGTTCGACTTTTCAGCCTGCCGGTGCCACCCCGGTTTTTCTTCCCTGCCTCTGCGAGTTCTTTTGCCTAGCACCAGGCTTTACGGGGCTACTTCTCCTCTGTTTTTTTGGGGGGGGTCTTTTCAGGCTTTATCCGCTCAACTTTTTCACTCACTTCATCTACTCACTCGTTTCAATCACCGTATAAATTTTGTAGATGGGATAATGATGTCTTCATTCTTCACACCACGAGGCGCCCGGCGCTGTTCCACCTCTCCGCGCCATCCGGCAAGCGCCCGTGCGCTCAGCCTGTCGTTGCTGCTGGGTTTGAGCCCGCTTGCCGGTATCACCCCGGCGGCGCTGGCGGCTCCCGAACACCCGGCACAACCGGCACAGGTTGCACCTGCTCATGCAGACCCGGAACAGGCGACCCCCGCCTCCCCCGCCGCAGCTCAAGAAGATGCTGACGAAGCCACGTCTTCGCTTCCGAAGGTAGATGAATCTCGCCATCCTGAAATGGAAGGGTTTAAAGTCTCTCCTGAGACTCTCAACATTTCTCGAGGCGGCACAGTAACGCTGACGACGCCTCCGCTCAGTGCTGAATTCCGCCAGAATTACGAATTCTACGAATTTTCTCTGGTTGACCGCGGTTCTTCGTACTTCAAAGCCGCGTATGCCCGCATTGACGGATATGCCTACTTTGGCTACCTCTTTGACCGTGATCCCAACCCGAAGCAGATGGTAGAAAACCCAGACGGGAGCTACACCTTCTTTCTCAATATTGGGCCGTACATTATTGAGGCTAATGAAGGCACTCTTTTCGACGTCATTTTGACGTACCACAAGAAGGGCCACCGGGAGGATTCTTGGCCGTCCGAATTCCGTTTTGTGGCGCGTGCACCTATTAATGTTGTGCAGGACCCTAAGCCGACTGAGACGACGTACATTTTCAGTGTGCCCGCAATTGATGACCCGTGGAAGGATACGACTCTGACGATTGAGGGGTTCCATATCCTTACGAGCGGTAGTCGAGAGGGCAAGGATGGCCCCGCGCTTCTGGCTTTTTATGAAGTCGACCCGAAGACCGGAAAGATTGTAGGCGAACCAGAATTCACCACTCGGATTCCGTACCCGGCTTCCCGTAGTGGAGAGCGCGTTTATTTCCTGAATTGGCATTTTAAGACGTCTATTACGATTCCTGGGGGAACGCTTAAGCCGGGTAAGGTCTATAAGATTGGTTTCTACGGTAAAGACCGTCCGGAGGATGAGAATTACCCCGGTGAGTTGCTGAATGATGTTGCAGATTTCATTCCGGTACGTTCGCTTAATAAGGAATCGGCTAGCCCTGAGATGTTTCTGAAGGCTACGACGGTGAGCCCTTATGATGAGGAAAATATCTTGCCGGTACGCGCCGTCGGTTTGAAGAAGCAGCCTGGGGTCTCTTACCGTTTCTCGGTACAACATGTTGATGAGCAGGGACATCTGACCGGTCAGAAGACGCTGGTGCAGGAGATTGCTGCTGAGAGCATCCATGACGGCACGATGGATGAGAAGCTGACCATCTCCGGTGCGCCGCTGAATTATGACGGCTCGTACAGGCTCTTCTTGGAAAAGGTGACTGCCGGCAAGGACGGTACGGTTGAGTCGGTTGAGCAGCTTACTTCGAAGGATCTACAGCTGCAGTTTACGAAGAATAAGGAGGTCAACGCCGCCTGGGCATGGTTTAAGCGCCGTCAGGTTCTTCCTGAGTTTTCTGATTCAGGTAGGAACAGCTATATGACGCGCCGCGATGTGACGGTGGCGCTGTACCGTCTTGCGGGTTCGCCGAGAGTGGAGCTTCCGGCGACGAGTCCTTATGGAGATATCACTCCGGATGATCCGGACTACGCCGCGTATATTTGGGCTCGTCAGAAGGGCATTACGTTCGGTTGGGCGGATGGGAATTTCCACCCGGAGATGAACATGCACAATTATTCGACGGCGGCGTTCCTGTACAGGTATCAGCGTTCGCGCGGTATGATGTCTCCCGGCTTGCCGACTGCCGCACCGCAGTCTCGTAACGGTAGCCTGCCGGGGTCGGATGAATCTGAGGTGAGCGCTAACCCATGGGTTCTGGATTTGGAGGAGGGTAGTGCTTTTTGGCGTGAATCTCGGTGGGCTGTGCAGCAACGCATTTGGGGCTACACCAGGGGTTGGGAACACGAACGCTTTTTCATGGAGACAACGTCTGTCTATGACTTGGCGTTGATGCTCTACCGCATGGAGCACGGCGGTAGCCATCTCAAGTAGCGCCCAGTTGTGGTGAGGGGTAACCGGTGGGCTGGAATGTTCGGATTAGTTCGACTTTTCAGCCCGCCGGTACCGTCCCGATTTTTCTTCCCTGCCTTCTGCGAGTTCTTTTGCCCGGCACCAGGCTTTACGGGGCTTCTTCTCCCCTGTTCGGGGTTTTCTTTTCACGTTTTATCCGCTCGACTTCTTCGCTCGCTTCATCTACTCGCTCGCTTCAATCACCGCACAGTTTTTTGTAGATGGGATAATGATGTCTTCATTCTTCACGCCACGAGGCGCCCCGCGCCACCCGGCGAGCGCCCGCGCGCTCAGCCTGTCGCTACTGTTGGGTTTGAGTCCGCTGGCCGGTATCACCCCGGCGGCACTCGCAACACCGACCCAGGCGGCACCTGAGCAGCAGGCGCAGGCGACCCCAGCCTCCCCCGCTGCAGCTTTGGTTCAGAAACAAGCAGACAATCAGCAGAATCCTGTAGCCCAGGGCGAGCAGACCAGTTCGCTACCGACTCTGCGCGTCACTAGCGGAGCACTAAGAATTTATGCCGGAGGCACGGTGCATGTTGAGGGTGCCGGCTTCACTCCCGAATTCTTGGCGCACCATGAGCTACGTAGCCTCATTATTGCGCCCAAGGGTTCCTCTACCTACGTGGGTCCTCACCAGGAGCCAACATACCAGGGGCCGCGCTTTGACGTTCCGGCGCCTGCCCCAGACGGGACTTTCAGCGCTGACTTGGAAGTATCTTCCAACGGCATACCTGCGGGCATGGAGTACGAAGTTATTTTGACCTACCGCCCGCTAGATGAAGCGCACCCCTATCAGTGGAATACTGAGGATCGTATTCGTACGGCGCTCCCTGTGACGAATGATTTTCCGGCGTCTGTTCTGCCTTCTATTACCTATGATGTGGATTCTATTTCGGAGGAGCAGATTAATTCCGGAAAACCGATTGAAATCAATATGACGGGTTCGGGTTTTGACGGGATGAATAAGCTAAGTTTTACTCTCGTAGAATATGACCCGTCTGCAAATGTTACCCATAAATATATCAAGGAGCTGGAACCTTTTGACCCTTCGGATTCTCCGTATTCTAAGCGGGTTTTTCATGACCTAATTCCTAACGGTCATTTTCAGCATAAAATTACGATTCCTGCCGGTCTTTTGAAATCAGGCAAGGGTTATTATCTGTCGGTACAGGGAGACTCTCCTTCAGGCCCGATTGCTATGAGGCGTGCCTTCCCCTTCGTTCCTGTGGGCAAGAACCCCATGAAAATGCCTTACCAGAGCAATACGTACCGCAATACCCTTCCGAAGGTTTCGCTGTCCCCTCAGACGGTTGACCCGTACCATGAGGGGAAATATAAAGTTACTATTTCTAATATTTCCCCGGAAGTTGATTTGGGGTACTATATCGGGTCAATCAGTGTTTATAATAAAACTGCTCAAAAAACGATTGCCAACCTCAGCGTTAATAGTGACCATTACTATGAACGTGACAAAATTGTGGTCCGTAACCCCGACGGCACCCAAACCGTAGAACTTGAAATTAATGCTGAGGATATTAAAGAGCTACAGGGCGTGTATTTGGGTTCCGAAGCGGAACTGAGGGTCTATTTCTCAGATAATCCTTACTACGGTTCAGAGATTCATAATTTTACGGTTACTGCACCAGTTCGGCTGGCGGATTCCCCTACCCCATTGACCCCTCCCACCCCTGCTGAGGATAAGAAACCTGACAACCCGGTTGGCATGAAGCTCACCTCGGGCACCCTCAACATTTCTGAGGGCGGTACCGTCTCTGTGACCACTGCGCCGCTGAGTGCCGAGTTCCGCGCGAAGTACACGCTGTATGAGTTCGGCATTGTGGAGCGCGGTGAGAATTACCTTGAGCCATATTACGGCAATCCCCTTCCTGAGGCGCAGTACGGCAGCAAGGTTGCCGGCCTCCGCGCTGAGGGCAAGGCCCACGATAATCCTGACGGGAGCGTCACGTTCACTCTTGACATTCCGAAGCAGTGGATGATGGTTCCGGAGGGTACGCTCTTCGATGTGGTGCTGACCTACTACCCGTCCGATAAGCCTGACCCGCACGACTATCCGTATGAAGATTATCGTCTTACGGCACGAATTCCCTTGCCCACGGTGCGCGACCCTGAGCCTGACCAGCCGACGTACCGCTACAGCATTTCGGCGATTGATAAGCCGTGGCAGGATACGACTCTGACGGTTGAGGGCTACCATATTCTTCCCCCGAATATCGTAGGTGGATACGACAGCCAGGCGTACGTCACTCTATACGAGGCAGACCCGGCTACCGGAAAGATTATGGGACGCCCTGTTTTCTCCCATGCTGTTCCGTTGACGGGCAACTGCTTGCATCACTGTACGGGTTTCCGCAATAACTATTTCGGCACGAAGATGACGATTCCGGCGGGTACGTTGAAGCCGGGTAGGCTCTACATGATTGGTATCTACGGTTCTAATCTGCCTCACCCGGGTGAGGAGGAGTACAGCGGTAGCTTGCTGACCAGTGTTGCGCAGTTCCTTCCGGTGCGGTCGGGGCAGCCGAGTGATAACCAGCCGAATCCTGACCAGCCTGTAGCGCGTCCGGATTTGTACATTCCGTATAAGCGCGTCAACCCGTATCAGGAGATGAATACTCTCACCGCACGCGTCTCGAATCTTCCGAAGCTTGCCGAGGGCTATTACCGTTTCTCGATTCAGGCAACGGATATTTTCGGCGAGCTGACCGGTGAGAAGGCTCTGGAGCAGGTTATTCCCGCTGAGCGCATCCACGATGGTGCCGCTGAGGAGACGCTGAACGTTCCCGGTAGCGCGCTGAATTATGAGGGAGCGTACAGGGTTGTTCTGGAGAAGGTAACCCCGGGCAAGGATGGTGCCGCGGATGCGGTCGAGCCGGTGGCTTCTGAGAATCTTGATCTCTTGGCGAATACTGCTGAGGAGCAGAAGGCTGCTGTCGAATGGATCAAGAAACAGGCTCTTCTGGATGAGAGTAAGACTGTGCTGAGTCGCCGCGATGTCACGGTGGCGCTGTACCGCCTGGCGGGCGCGCCTCATGCTGAGCTGCCTGCAACCAGCCCTTACGCGGATGTGGCACCGAACGACCCGGACTACGCCGCGTACATTTGGGC
>NZ_KV808301.1:41417-58245 GCF_001812205.1 Rothia sp. HMSC069C10 | reverse complement strand
CGCCGCGTACATTTGGGCTCGTCAGAAGGGTATTACCTTCGGCTGGGCGGACGGCAAATTCCACCCGGAGGCAGCCCTTTCGACACGTTCTGCGGTGGCGTTCCTGTACAGGTACCAGCGGATGGTTGCCCCGGCTCCTGCGCCGGAGTCGAGCAGTTTGCCGTCTTCATCTGTACCGAAGAGCGATACGTCAGATAGCAGTAATGTACCGGAGGAGTCTCCCACACGGGATTCACGTTCGCGCGTACACTGGCCCGAGTATGAGCGTATGGATACTGCATTCTGGCGGGAATCATTGTGGGCTACCCAGCAGATTATCTGGGGATACGCAGAATATTATCGAGGCCACGGTGAGAATTTCAGCTCGGATACTGTTTCCTCTTGGGAGTTCTCACTGATGCTCTACCGCATGGAGCACGGCGGCAGCCGCCTCAAGTAGTTGCCCTGAAATAGTTATTCCTGAAGTAGCTATTTGAGAGTCGTCCCCTGCGGCCACACGGCATGTTGTTGTGTTGCTTTACAATCGGTAATGGCGGGCTGAAAATTTCGGGCTAATTCGCCCGGCTTTTCAGCCCGCCAGCACTTTCGCTGAGGCCCCTGGTGCCCCCCCTTTTACTCAACTTTTCGTTCATTTTCACCGTTCATTTCTCCCCTTTCACTCAGCTTTTCCCTCACTCACTTCAATCACCGTACAGAAAACCACTGTGCAGAAAACCCGGTGTGCAAAAACCACCGTGTAGAGAGCCCGGTATAGAAAGCACAGTGCAGAACATTAGATGGGATAACCGTGTCTTCTTTCTTCCGACCAACCACAGCTCAGGGCGCTAAGACGCCTGCCCAGAAAAACCGCCTCCAAAATACCCGGGGTAAGAAGGCAATTAGCCTCTCCCTGCTGCTGGGCATGACCCCGGCTCTGGCGGTCACCCCTGCTGCGCATGCTGATGCGGCACAGACGAAACCCGCACAGGTGGAGCCTGCTCAAGCGGATCCGGCGAGCCCCGTCTCCCCTGCCGCATCGTTGCAGGCAACCCCCGTAGCTGCCGTCCCCGGCGCCGCTGAGGCGGATGCCGCAACCGGTATTAGCGATGCTGACAAGATTGATTTGAAGGTCACTACCGGCACCCTCAACATTTCTCAGGGAGGCACGGTGTCCGTGACGACCTCCCCGTTGAGCCCCGAGTTCCGTAAGAAGTACAAGCTCTTCCAGTTCGGCCTCGTGAACCGTGGTACCGATTACGGGTGGTCCCGTACCAGTGAGGCAACCCAAAATCCCCTGTACCGTGGCAAGGTCGATCATCTTCGAGAAGACGGTATCGTCCACGACAACCCGGACGGAAGCCTCACCTTCACCTTCGAGGTCAAGAAGCAGACCATCCGGGCGATCCCTTCGCCTGCCCTTGACGTGGTGTTGACCTACTACCCGGCGGGCGAGCGCGAGCCGAACGCCGAGGAGTATGAGGATCCCCGTCTTACTGCCCACACTCCGCTCAGCCTGACTCAGGACCCTGAGCCGGGTCAGACTACTTATGTGTACAGCATGCCGGCGATTGATAACCCCTGGGTTGATACGCAGCTGAAGATTGAGGGCTACCATATTCTCTCTAAGCAGCTTCTTGAGCCGGGGAGCGCCCCGGCGTATCTGATGCTGTATGAGGTTGACCCTGCAACGGGAAAGATGGTGGGCAAACCCGTTTTCACGCATGCAGTTCGTTATACGGATTGCGGCGAATACTATTGCTGGAGTTTCCTCAACAACTATTTCTCTGCGGATGTGACAATTCCTGCGGGCACTCTGCAGCCGGGCAAGTCGTACATGATTGGCGTCTACAGCGGCTTCTTCCCGAATCCAGATGAGGAGAAGGTCCCCGGTAGCCTCCTGACGGATGTTGCCCCGTTTATTCCGGTGCGCTCACCCAACTCGAACACCGAGGTGAAGGATGCCGCCCCGGTTCTGCGTGTTGAGCCGCAGCAGAGGGACCAATATTATTCTGATTCACCGCAGGTGAGCCCCTATTGGGAGAAGAACACGTTGCAGGTGCGTGCCGTGAATCTGCCGAACCTCACCGAGGGTCATTACCGTTTCTCGCTGCAGGCTACGGATGCTTCTGGCAATCTGACGGGTCAGAAGGCGCTGGAGCAGGATATTGCGGCTGACCGTATCCAGAGCGGTTACACGGAGGCGACCCTCGCTGTTCCCGGTGAGGCGCTCAATTATCAGGGCGGTTACAAGTTAGTGGTGGAGAAGGTTCTTCCCGGTCAGGGTGGTGCCGCGGATTCTGTGCAGCAGGTTGTTTCTACTGACCTTGGTTTGGTGGTGAACGCGTTTGAGGAGGGTGAGGCTGCGAAGAGGTGGTACAAGGCTCAGCAGCTTCCCAAATCAGAGTCCTATTCTTCTGAGAATATAACGCGCCGTGATCTGACGGTGGCTCTCTATATGTTGGCGGGTTCGCCGAAGGTTGAGCTTCCGGAGGCCAGCCCGTATCCGGATGTTCAGCCTAGCGACCCGGACTATGCCGCGATTGTGTGGGCTCGTCAGCAAAGCATTACGTTCGGTTGGGCGGATGGCAATTTCCACCCGGATGCGAAGGTTTACAATTCTTCGGCGGTGGCGTTCCTGTATAGGTATCAGAGGGCGCAGGGTAAGGTTCCTGCGGCAAAGCCTCGTCCTGTTTCTTCGGCGTCAAAGAAGAGTAGTCTGCCGGGTGGTTTTTCTGAAGGCGGGTGGAATACTGTTCTTGGCTGGCATTACTCGTTCCGTAAGGAGTCCCAGTGGGCGATTGATCAGCGCATTTGGGGTTATATCAGCGAACAGTCTACCTATGAGGCGTATGTGCCGTCGTTTATTGGGCACACGGAACTCGCTACGATGCTGTACCGCATGGAGCACGGCGGCAGCCGTCTCACATAGTGTCTCGCCGTGGTGTTAGCTATTTTGGGTAGCTTTCGTCAAATAGGCAACTTTACGACCCTGTTTATGTGCCACTTTTATTGTGGGTGACTTTTATGTTGCCTTGCCCACCGCATTGTGAATATTCTCAACCTGCAGAGGTTGCATAGGTGCGAATTTTTCGAATGCGGTGGGTTTTTTGTGCTTTCTTTTTTGTACAGTGACCAGTGTTTGTGCTTATCAGCACAATATTTAGGCATATTTTCCACGTCATGCACATACTTTTTAAAGCTATACTTCACCTTAAGACATGCGATAAAACACACAGACATTTTTCGCACTGATGACCTTTCAGGTTCCAGCACGTCTTAACTATTTGCTACGGTGTTTATGCGCACCACACTCGATGCGTGACACCGATAAAAACTGATTGGATAACAATGTCCTCACTTCCCAACCACATGCGCTTTGCGCTACCCAAAAACATGGCTAAGAGCGGCTGCGCCCTCACTTTGGCGGGCGTCATGCTCTTGCCCCTCTCCCCCGCGTTTGCCGCACCTGCTACTCCGGTAGCAGCCCCGGCTGTTGCACAGGGTGAGGTTCAGGGTGCTCAGCGTCTGCAGGTTACCTCCGGCACTTTTGATATTCTCAAGGGCGGCAACGTGACCGTTAGCGGCTCCGGTTTCTCCAAGGACTTCGTTCAGGGCAAGTCGTTCCGCCTGTACGTTGTTCCGAAGGGTGAAAGCGTCGCTTTCCCGCCGCACCACCCGCGTGATTACCCCTTCTATGTTCAGGATGTTCCCGCCTCCGCCTTTGCGGCTGACGGCACCGTGAACCTGACCGCTTCTATCGGCGCTAACTATCTGGAGGCCAATGGCTCGTCCTTCGATGTTGTGCTCGGTTACCGCGATGATGCTGAAGACGGCTGGATTCCTGCGGATGAGGTTCGTACTGAACTGAAGGTTGCGGATGTTCCCACCGTTGATTCCCCGACCCTGTCGTACAGCGCTTCGTCGGTGAATGCTTCTGAGAACGCTAAGGTCACAGTGAACGGTGCTGGTTTCCAGAACATTTCGTACAACGGTAGCGAGTCGCTGATTGTTGCGGTTCGTGCGGTTGATCCGGCGACCGGTAAGGCGACCGGCCCCGCGCTGGCTCAGTCGGAGGCTAAGTTCACCTCCTACTCTGCGTTCTTCGGCCAGTACATGGGTTACACCAACGGCCGCTTCTCGACTGTTCTGGACATCCCGGCGGGTACCCTGAAGTCCGGTAGCTCCTACGTTGTGCAGACTTTCGAGTTCAATGTTCCGGAAGATAACGATGAGGCGAACAACCAGGCACTGAGCACTCAGGCGTTTGTTCCGGTGAACGGCGAGAACGCTAAGACTGCTTCGCCTTCGGTGTCCCTGAGCACTGACAAGGTTGATCTGAGCTCTTCGACCACTATCCGTGTAAAGGGTAAGGACTTCAAGGTTCCGGCTGGCGCTACCGTGAACGTTCTGTTCTCTGAGGCTGAGGCTGACGGCAACCCGACCGGTGAGGCTCTGGATAGCATCACTCTGAGCGCTGACCGCGTGGCAACCGGCGCGTTTGAGACGACCGTTAACGTTGACGGCACCAAGCTGGACGCTGATGGCCACTACGCTATTTTCGTGACCGTGAACTACGCCGATGGTGACAGCGAGCGCATCGCGGCTGATTACCTGACTTTGACCGGTGAGTCTGCGAACAAGAAGGCTCGTGAGCGTTTCGCTGATGTTCCGGCTGCTCACGCGAACCACAAGGCTGTTCTGTGGGCTGCTGATCAGAAGCTGATTGATTCTCGTGAGAAGGATTGGTTCGGCGTTAATGATGATGCGACCCGCGGTGAGCTGACTGTTGCACTGTACCGTATGGCTGGTTCCCCGAAGGTTACCCTGCCGGCTACTAGCCCGTACCCGGATGTGAAGACCGATGACCCGAACTACACTGCGTACATTTGGGCTCGTCAGAAGGGCATTACTTTCGGCTGGTCTGATGGTAAGTTCCACGCGAATGCGTCTGTTTCTAACGCTACTGTTGCGGCGTTCCTGTACCGTTTCGATGGTAAGAAGCCGGTTGTTGCGACTGAGGCGCCGTACACCGATGTAAAGGTCGGCTCTGCGTTCTACCGTGAGATTACTTGGGCTAAGCAGCAGAAGCTACAGGTTTTCCCGGGCTCTGAGTACCACCCGTCTGCGCTGGTGAGCCGTGGTGAGCTGGCTGGTTTCTTGATGAACTACAAGGTCCGCTAGGGCTTTATAAAGTTCGCTAAAGCTAGCCTCTAGGGTCTATGGATTATGCCGGGCTGGCGGCGATGAAACATTGGTTTCAACGCCGCTGGCCCGGCTTTTCTGTGCTCTTGCGGGGTGTTTATGAGGTGTCTGCAGGGTGTCTGTAGGGGTGTGAGTGGGGCTGTTGTCCGCTAATGTTCCGCGGTTTTCGGCGTATTTTTGGCGGTTACCACGCTAGTGTGGGCTGTACCGCATGTGGGGCGCGCCTCATGCGGCACCCGCTATTGGGCGGATTTTTGGGTGCTCTACTCCCCTCTTTTCAAGAATGTTCTGTGGAGTGTAAATTAATATTTTTCAAGCTGTGGTTTATGCTTAGGACTGTTGCGCCCCCTTAGTGCGCACCCTTATCCGGCTGGGTGCGTAGAAGAACTAGAGGGAGCCCTGCACACACCGATACATCAACCACATTGAGGATTTATGTCCCAGAATTTTAAGCAGTCGACTGATACTGCCCATAATTCTTCTGCACCTCTGCTGGCACCGGAGGGCACCCCCGAGGCTTCTTCTCAGGCTGAGTCGAAGAAGCGTAAGCGCCGCCGTATTGAGCTGGCTGTTGGCGCTGTGGCGTTGGCGGGTGTTTTGTATCTGCCGTTCTCACCTCTTTTCTCTTTTTATGATTCGTCGGAGGCGCGTCTTTCTTCGGCGGATACTGCTGCGCCGGTAGCTGCTTCGGTGCCTGCTACCTCCTCTCCTCTGGCGTCGAGTTCTTCGACTCAGGGCCCGAAGATTCTGCGTCCGTCCGTGACTGCGCCGGATGCGAACACTATTTTTGCTGATGCTCCCGAGGACTCTGCGTACTATGCGGGTATCCGTTGGGCTGTTCGTACTGAGACTATGCTTCCGGTTTCTGAGGACCATTTTGGTGCTGAGGATCCGGTGACTCGTGGCGAGCTGATCACCATGTTCTATAAGCTGGCGGGTTCGCCGGCAGTGACCCGTCCGGAGCATTCGCCGTATGCAGATGTTGATGAGTCTGACCCGAACTATGATGCGTACCTGTGGGCGCGTCAGGAGCGTATTACGTCCGGTTGGGTTGATGGTAAGTTCCATGCGGAGGCGCGTCTGTCGAATGCTTCTGCGGCGGCTTTGCTGTACCGTGCTGATGGTGCGCAGAAGATTCAGATGTCGGGTTCTTCGCCGTTTAGCGATGTTTCGTCTGTGACTCCGTTCTACCGTCAGATTGTGTGGGCGTCTCGTCGTGGTGTGTCTACGGTGTCTGAGGGTAATGCTTTTGAGCCGACGGCTCAGACGTCTCGTGGTCGTGTTGCGATGATGATGTACCTGTACTTCCGCACTTCCTAGTTTTTGCACTTCCTAGTTTCTGTGCTTTGTTTTAGCGCTTTGCTTTAGCGTGTTTGGCGGCCCCGCACTCTTGTTTGGGAGTGCGGGGTTCTTTTTTCGGGCTTTAGCCTGCTGGGCTCAGTTTTTAGCGGCTGGTCAACCTGGGAAAACCCTCAGAACCTTCAAGTCTCTCTTGAGTGTTTCCTGACTTCTATTCACCCCTTTGATAGGGTGAAATTGTCCCCGAAACTGACGGGGATATTCGACCACTTCTCATTGGGTTGGCGCAGATTCGACGAAGATTTCTCACTCCCCTTTTAGAAACTGCATTGGCGCGATGGGTTCGACCAATAAGGAATGATTATGTCCGCTCTTCCGAATTTCAAGGCTTCGTCCTTCTTCCGTGCAGCACGGGGTTGCGGTGCATTGGCGCTGGCTGGCGCGATGATTCTGCCGATGTCTCCTGCGCTTGCTCAGAATGTTGCCGCGGATACTCCTGCGGCGGCTGTTGCTGGTTCCCTGCCGGATGATCGCGTCCGCGAGAATCCTGTTGCTACTTCTGATGAGTTCGCTCCTCATTGGAGCTACAACGCTTTGAAGGATACCGGTAACGATCAGGTTCTGAACTTCTCAGGTTGGGACTTCAACGGCGATATTAACTCCCCGAAGGGTGTTCAGATTGTTGTGCGTGAGAAGGGCTCGAACACCCCCGTCCTGGCTATCAGCGACATTATCGAGTACAACGACCCCGAGTATTCGTCCCAGTACCAGCATGGGCTCCTCAACGGTAACGTTAAGATTCCCGCTAACACCCTGGATACGGCGAAGCAGTACACCGTTGAGGTGTGGGGCAACAACGGCTACGAGGGCGACGAGTTCATTACCCCTGTCGTAGGTAAGGCACCCGAGGGCCGCGGCACCCTGCTCGCTTCTCAGGCGCTGAACTTCAATGGTTCTGATGGTTCGCAGGCTGCGGATGTTCCGGGCGCTAAGGCCACCCAGGAGTCTACCCCGACGTTCGAGGTTCTGTACGACGGCAAGGCTCAGCTGCTGTACACCTCCGAGGGCGGCGCCGTTCACGTGAAGGGTTCGGGTTTCACGAAGGAATGGCGTGAGAAGCACGGCAACGTAGCAGTTTATATTGCCGCTTCTCAGGGCGTTCCCGATGGTAGCCTTCTGCCCGCTGATGGTACGCCGCTCCGTTTTGAGGAGGGTAAGGACTTCACCATTGCCGAGGATGGCACCCTGGATGCTCAGCTGACCGTCAAGCCGGGCGCGCTGCTGAACTACTACGAGCCTCGCAACTACTTCCCCGGTATCCCGCGTTACGAGGTGCGTTACGAGGTTGACCTGGTTGCTGAGAAGCAGGGCGACTCCCAGCTGACGGTTAAGGACCTGTGGGCTGGTAAGAACGTGGTGCAACGTATTGCGGTGCAGACTCAGGCGTACCGCCCTGAGAAGTTTGCTCCCAAGGTGGAGTACAAGGCTCTGGGCGACACCACCGCGGATCAGGATATTTACTTCTCGGGTACCGGCTTCTACGGTGAGATTGCTTCCCCCAAGGGTGTTCAGTATGTAATCCGTGAGAAGGGTTCGAACACCCCGGTTCTGGCAACCAGTGACCTTATTGAGTACAACCACCACGACCGAGCCTTTGAGTTCGTGAACGGTGAGCTGTCCGGTAGCGTCAAGGTCCCGGCGAACACTCTGGATCCGGCGAAGAAGTACGTCGTGGAGGTGTGGGGTAACAACGGTTACGAGGACGGCGAGTTTGTCGCTCCCGTGGTGGGTAAGGCACCCGAGGGCCGCGGTACTCTGCTGGCTTCTCAGGACCTGAATTTTAAGGGTTCTGATGCGTCCAACACTGATGATAAGAAGCCTAGTCTGACCGATGAGCAGCGCAAGGAACGCGCTACCCGCGGCGAGCTGGCGGTGGCTCTGTACCTTCAGGCTGGCGCGCCGGAGGTGAAGCTGCCTGAGACGTCCCCCTGGCCGGATGTGAAGACTGACGACCCGAACTACGCGGCGTACATCTGGGTTCGTGAGAAGGGCATCAGCTACGGCTGGTCGGACGGCAAGTTCCATGCGGACGCTGGTATCTCGAACGCTACCGTTGCGGCGTTCACCTACCGTGCGGCTGGTTCTCCTGCGGTGAAGGGCGATTCTCCCTATGTGGATGTTAAGCCTGGTGCTCCGTTCTATCGTGAGATTCTGTGGGCGAGCCAGAATTTGCCTACTGTGTACGGTGGTCACTATTTCATTCCTAAGCAGTTGCTGACTCGCGGCCATCTGGAGACTGTTCTGACTGCTTTCCAGTCTCGATAAGCTGGCCCGCTAAACTGGCTCTGCTTGTCGACACTAGTCGCACGAATAACCCCGTGTTCCCGAATGGTTTTCTATTCGGGAGCGCGGGGCTCTGTTTTCGGGGTTTAGTTTGCTGAGTTTAGCGTGCTGGGTTCTCAGTTCTTAGTGGCTGGTCAACCTGTGAAAACCCTCAGAACCTTCAAGTCTCCATTGAGTGTTTCCTGACATCTGTTCAACCCTTTGATAGGGTGAAAATGTCCCCGAAACCGATGGGGATATTCGACCACTTTTCTCATTGGGTTGGCGCAGATTCAACGGAGATTTCTCACCCCAGAAACCCTATGAAACCGCATCATCCCGATGGGTACGACCCGTAAGGATGATGTATGTCCTCGCTTCCGAACTCTAAGTCTTCTTTCCTCCGTGCGGCGCAGGGTTGCGGCGCACTGGTGCTGGCTGGAGCTATGGTTCTGCCGATGACTCCGGCACTCGCCCAGGATGCGGCACCTGTTGCTAATGCACCGGCGGCAAATGCTGTGACCCCCAAGCCGGTAGCTCAGGACGCCGCGGCACAGCCGACGTACTCCGCTGATTATGACGGCATTCTGTACACCGGCGAGGGTGGCACCGTGACTCTGAAGGGTACCGGTTTCACCAAGGAATGGCGTGAGCAGCACGGCACCGTTGTCTTCTACATTGCTGCTACGAAGGACCGCCCCGGTAACGCTGAGCCTTCCACGTCGATGCTCCGTTTTGAAGAGGGTAAGGACTTCACCATTGCCGATGATGGCACTTTTGAGGCGAAGCTGACCATCAAGGCTAAGGCTCTGGAGAGCTTCTACACTCCCATTGATTATTTCCCGGGTATCACCCTGGATGAGGTGCGTTACGAGACGGGTATTTTGACCGAGGCTAAGGGCCAGCCCCAGTCGAGCATTGAGGATATTTGGGCTCGCAAGAACGTTATCGCCCACCACCCGATGTACACCCGCGCCTACCATCCTGAAGTCATGGCACCTAAGTGGAAGTATGATGCCCTGAAGGACACCACGAAGGATCAGGAACTGCTGATTCAGGGTGAGGGTTTCGTTGGTGAGGAGCTGCCCGGCCGTGAGGGTGCCATGTACGTGATTCGCGAGAAGGGCACCGGCACCCCCGTCCTGGCGATGAGCGATATGAAGTCCTACTATGAAGGTCCCGATGGCGTAACCCGCCTGGAGGGAGGCACTCTTTACCGCACTATCAAGCTCCCCGCAAACACCCTGGATCCGTCTAAGCAGTACGTCATTGAGGCGTGGAGCGACTACGACTACGACCTCACCAAGAAGGACAGGCCCCTCATCACCCCGATTGTGGGTTTGGCGCCGGAGCACCGCGGTGTTCTTATGGGCCGTCAGGATCTGAAGTTTGAGGGTGTTCAGGACTTCGCGGATGCTACCGTACCTAAGGGAGAGTACAAGAGCCTGATTTCGAAGCTCACCTACCAGGAGCAGAAGCAGCGTGCTACTCGCGGCGAGTTGACGGCGGCGCTGTACGCTCAGGCTGGTAGCCCCAAGGTGAACCTCCCTAAGACCTCCCCCTGGCCGGATGTGAAGACCACCGACCCGAACTACGCCGCCTACATTTGGGCTCGCCAGAAGGGTATTACCTTCGGCTGGTCGGATGGTAAGTTCCACGCGGAGGCAAGCATCTCGAACGCTACAGTTGCGGCATTCACCTACCGTGCAGCGGGTTCCCCTGCGGTATCGGGCGTGTCTTCCTTTACCGACGTGAAGCCGAATTCTGCGTTCTACCGTGAGATTCTGTGGTCCACTCAGCAGTATGTCATTAATCCGGATTTCGGCTCTTTTAATGCGACGGACCTGGTGAATCGTGGTCAATTGGAGCAGATGCTGTTCAATTTCCAGAACCGCGCCAAGTAGAACGGTGCCGGGTAGAACCGCGCTATGTAAGACGGACTAGTTCCGCGCTACATAACCCCGTGTTCCTAGACAGGTTTTCTGTTTGGGTGCACGGGGTTCAGCGTTTAACAGCTACTCACTGTGTGAGATTTTCCAGAACCTTAAAGCGTTCCTTGAGTGTTTCCTGACAACTGTTCAACACTTTGCTAGGGTGGGAGTACTCCCGAAACCGACGGGGGTACTCAACCACTTTTCTCATAGGGTGTATGCAGATTCAACGGCGAATTCCCTACCCGCCGGTGAGCTCGCACCACCTCAGATTGCGCCTCCCCGGATTGCACAGCTCTGGACTGCACAGCCCCGGAGAAACGACTTTAAGGATGTCTCATGTCCTCACTTCCGAACTCTAAGTCTTCATTCCTGCACGCGGCTCGCAACTGCAGTGCACTGGCGCTGGCGGGCGCAATGGTTCTGCCGATGACCCCGGTTCTCGCGCAGGATGCAGCACCCGCCGCAAACGCACCTGTGGCTAACGCGCCGACTGCCAATACCCCTGCAACCCAGAATGTTGCGGCTGAGCCGTCTTTCACCGTTGATTATGGGGAGTACGACTTCCTGGACGGACGTGACCTCTTCAGGAAAAAGAGCGACGCCCTGTACACCGGTGAGTACAACGAAATGACGGTGAAGGGCACCGGTTTCACCAAGGAGTGGCGCGAGCAGCACGGCACCGTGGTCATCTATATTGCTGCTACTCAGGACCGTCCTGGTAATGTGGAGCCTTCCACGTCGATGCTTCGTTTTGAAGAGGGTAAGGACTTCACCATCGAAGATGACGGCACCTTTGACGCTTACCTGAAGATCAAGCCCGACACTTTGGAGAGTTACTACCCCCTCACGGAGTACGCCCCGGATATGACCCTGGAGAAGGTGCGTTACGAGGTCGGTATCCTTGCCGAACCTAAGGGTCAGCAGCAGTCGACCGTTCAGGATATTTGGGCTCGCAAGAATGTTGTGGCTCATCAGGCTCTGAACGCCAATGATTATCACCCTGGTACGTTCTCACCCATGTTTAAGTACGATGCTCTGAAGGACACCACGAAGGATCAGGAGCTGCTGATTCAGGGCGTGGGCTTCAACGGGGATCTCTATGGATCGAAGGGCATGATGTACCTCATTCGTGAGAAGAGTACCGGCTCCCCTGTCTTGGCCATGAGTGACATAAAGTACTACCAATACGACAAGGAAACCTACTCGAACATTCTGGAGGGAGGCTTCGCTTTCGTCACCATCAAGATTCCGGCGAACACTCTGGACCCTTCCAAGCAGTACGTTATTGAGGCGCGGAGTGATTACGGCTATGCCAGCGAGACGGATAAGACTCTGATCACCCCGCTGGTGGGTTATGCACCGGAGCACCGCGGTGGCTATTTGGCCAGTTTGGACTTGAAGTTCGAGGGTGTTCACCAGTTCACGCTTGCTAACCCTCGCGATGTACGCCGTGAGACCTTTTCGACAAATCTTTACGGCGATGAAGATAAACAGCCCGCTACCCGCGGCGAGCTGGTTTCCTACCTTTATAGGTTGAAGGAAAGCCCCAAGGTGGACCTCCCGGCGGTCTCCCCGTGGCCGGATGTGAAGACGGACGACCCGAACTACGCCGCATACATTTGGGCTCGTGAAAAGGGTGTTACCTTCGGCTGGTCGGACGGCAAGTTCCACGCGGATGCCGGCATTTCGAACGCTACCGTAGCTGCGCTGACCTACCGTGCGGCTGGTTCGCCGGAGGTGCAGGGTGTTTCGTCCTTCCCGAATATTACGCCGAGTTCCGCGTTCTACCGCGAGATTCTGCGGGTGACTCAGCAGAGTATTATCAATCCTGGGGGCGGCGTGTTTGATTCAGCATCCCCCGTGACTCGTGGCGAGCTGGAATGGATGATGTACTATTTTTCGACTCGTTTTCTTCACCCTGAGCAAAATTAATTAAGTAAGCCGGACTGGCTCTAGCCTTAGTACCCCGTGAACCCTGAGAGTCTTCTTCTCAGGATGCACGGGGTTCGGTTTTTATCGGCTGATCAACCTGTGAAATACCTCAGAACCTTCAAGCTTCTCTTGAGTGTTTCCTGACATCGTTTAGAGGGTTTGATAGGGTGAAAATGTCCCCGAAACCGACGGGGCTTCCAACCACTTTTCTCATAGGGTGTATGCAGATTCAACGGCGAATTCCCTACCCGCCGGTGAGCCGGCACAGCTCCACGAGAAACAACTTTTAAGGATGTATTATGTCCTCGCTTCCGAACTCTAAGTCCTCTTTCCTCCGCGCAGCTCAGGGTTGCGGCGCGCTGGCGTTGGCTGGTGCCATGGTTCTGCCGATGGCCCCGGCGCTGGCTCAGAATGCGGCTCCTGCCGCTGATGCAGCCGTTGCTGCCGCTACCCCGCAGGCTGCTCACCAGGACGCTGCGGATACCCCGACCCTGAACGTTTCCATCCCTGACGGTTACAAGTACGACGGCGTGAACCCCTTCCTCATCACGACCGAGGGCGGTACCGTCCATGTGAAGGGCGCAGGCTACACCAAGGAGTGGCGCGCTCAGCACGGTACCGTGGCGCTGTACATTGCTCCCGCGAACTACGCACCGTCTGGCTACGAGATTCCGACTTCGAAGATGCTGCGCTTTGTGGAGGGTCAGGACTTCACCGTTGCCGATGACGGCACTTTTGAGGCTGACCTGAAGGTTGAGGCGTACGATCTTGCCGCCTACTACTTCGTTGATGATGACAACTTCCACGATCCGACCGGCGGCACCAAGTACGATGTCCGCTACGAGATTCACGTGGTTTCTGAGCAGAAGGGCCAGAAGCCTCTGACCGCTCAGGAGCTGTGGACCAGCAAGAACGTGGTAAGCACTCAGGTGCTGAACACTCTGGGTGAGAAGCCTGCGCCGTTCGCACCGCGCCTGAGTTACAACGCTGTGGCTGATACCGCAAAGTCGCAGGATTTGAACGTTGGTGGCCAGGGGTTCAACGGCGATATTCACTCCGTTAAGGGTGTCCAGTTCGTGGTTCGCGAGAAGGGCTCGAACACCCCGGTTCTGGCAACCAGCGACATTATCGAGTTTGACCACCCCACCCAGGCTTCGGCGTACCGTGACGGCAACCTGAACGGTACCGTGAATCTTCCGGCAAACACTCTGAATGCTTCGAAGAAGTACGTGATTGAGGTCTGGGCTAATGACGGCTACAGCGAGAAGGGCGAGCTACTCGCACCGGTCGTGGGCAAGCCTACCGAGGGCCGCGGTACCCTGCTTGCATGGCAGGACCTGGATTTGAACGGCACGAACGGTTACAGGGATGCAAACCTGCCCAACGCGCAGGACCCCAAGAAGGAGGATGACCAGAAGCCTGCTCCTTCCGATGAGAAGCTGAAGACCCCTGCAACTCGCGGTGAGCTTGCAACTGCCCTGTACATTCAGGCGGGCACCCCCGAGGTGAAGCTGCCTGAGACTTCCCCCTGGCCGGATGTGAAGACTGACGACCCGAACTTCCCTGCTTACGTGTGGGCTCGTCAGAAGGGTATTACCTTCGGATGGTCGGACGGCAAGTTCCACGCTGATGCCGGCATTTCGAATGCTACCGTTGCGGCGTTCACCTACCGTGCGGCTGGTTCGCCCGCGGTTAAGGGCGACTCCCCGTACAGCGATGTGGCTCCCGGTTCGGCGTTCTACCGTGAGATTCTGTGGGCTCAGCAGAACAAGGTGGTGCTGAACGCTAGCGGCGCTTTCGATGCTCAGCACATGGTGACTCACGGTGAGTTGGAGACTCTGATTGAGGCGTTCCAGGCTCGCGCTAAGTAAGGTCGTTTAGACCGCCCGCGTTTGGGCCCCCAAGCCCTGCAGAGCAATGCCCGGCAGAAGTAATGCCCCACAGAAGTAATGCCCGGTCTGCACGTTCCCTTGAGGATCCTTGGGAAAGGTTCCTGTCGGGTTCGTACAGGCCGGGCTTTACTGTGCCTAAATTTTTGAAGCTTGCTTCTTGGCAGCTACGCAGCGGCTACTTTCAGCGTTTACTTTTCAGTCAAGCTGGTCCATGCGGCGGCGGGTTCCGTGCTTGCCGAGTGCGCGTCATGACCGGTTGCCACGCCGGTGGAGACGGTGAAGTCCCACGGGTCGGTGTTCAGTGCGGACAGCTTCGTTTCGATAGCAAAGCCGCGCTCAGCGAGCAGGGCGCGCAGGCGGTTTGCCGCCGACTGCAGCCAGAGGGATTCGCTGGCGGCGTGGGAGCAATCAATCAGGGCGATGTTACTGCCGTCGACTCGTGCGGTTTCGCGGAATTCGCTGGCGGGGTGGTGGCGCAGGTCGGCGGTAATGTACACCTGCGCGTCGGTGGCGCGCACCGCGTCGAAGAGAGAGTCACCGGCACCACCGCAGAGAGCGACGCGGCGGATCGGCTGGTCAGCGCGTCCGGCGATGCGCAGGCCACCGGCGGTTGCGGGCAGTGCCGCTGCGAGGCGTTCTGCGAGCTCCTTGAGGGTGATTTCTTCGGGCAGGGTGCCGAGGCGACCGGTGCCTACCGCGTGTTCCTGCTCGTCAAGTACCTGGGTTTGCGCTTCGGTGAGCGGTTCGCGGTCAATCAGGCCGATAGCGTCACAGAGTGCTTCGTTCACGCCTTCAACGGCGGCATCTGCGTTGGTGTGCGCGCCGAGCAGGCCGCATCCGCCTTCGATGAGGGTGTGCAGAACGTTGCCCTTGTAGTCGCTGTCGGGGATGAACTTTGCGCCGCGGAGCAGCAGCGGGTGGTGGGTGATGAGTAGCTGCGCGCCTTCGGCTACGGCTTCTTCGGCGGTGGCGGTGAGGGCGTCTACTGCGAAGAGGACGGTGCTTACTTTAGCGGCGCCACGTCCGGCGACGAGGCCGGAGGCGTCCCATCCGGCGGCGAGCTGCGGAGGGAAGAGCGTGTGGAAGGCGTCGACGACTTCTGCGAGGGTGGGGGTTTCTAGTTTTTCAGTCATACCTCTATTGTGGCAGGTGGCGCGGCGGGGCAGGTGGCGGTTTACGCCAAAGCCTGCAGTAGCGCAGGAATATTATGCGGCTCGGCGGTATTCTTCAGGTAGTGTGGTTTTATAGTTCAAGGAGGAATCATGACTGATGTTGTTCTTGCCGGCGGCTGTTTCTGGTGCCTGGATGCGGTGTACCGCCAGTTCCGCGGAGTTGAGGCGAGCGTCTGCGGCTACACGGGCGGCGATACTCCCGACCCTGATTATCGTTCGGTGTGTTCGGGTGCGACCGGGCATCAGGAGGCGCTGAAGCTCAGCTTCGACCCGCAGGTCATTGACCTGGATACGGTGCTGGATATTTTCTTCACGAGCCACGACCCGACTAGCTGGGATCGTCAGGGTGCGGATACCGGTTCGCAGTACCGTTCGGTGCTTTTCTACGCGGATGAGCAGCAGCGTGAGGCGTTTGAGCGTGCGGTGGCGCGTGCTCAGCAGCTGTACTCCTCCCCCATTGTTACGGAGATTAAGCCTCTGGGTGTGTTCTATGAGGCTGAGGATTATCACCAGAATTATTACGCGTTAAATCCGGCGCAGGGTTATTGTGCATTTGTGGTGAGCCCGAAGGTGGCTCACGCGCGCCGTAATTTTGCGCATCTGCTCCGTTAACTACTCTGCTAGCCGGTGGGCCCGGTTCAGCCGAGGCGTATTACGTTGTTCACCCCGTAGCTGTCTTTTGTTGTGTGGCAGCTATGGGGTGTCTTCATATGCGCCCGACTATTTGTTATTCGCCGGTGCTTTACGGTTGCTATAAGGTGCGCCCGGTATGATGGGGGTGTCGACTCACTCCCCCTCGTCCGTTGACCTCACCGAAAGACTGCTGATGACTAGCCCCTCTTCTAAGCCCGTCGCCTTGAGCCGCCGCGCCGTGTTGGGTGCGGGCGGTGTTGGTCTTGCCGCTGTGTTGTCTGCGTGTGCGCGTACGGTGCATCCGCCGGTTGATGCTGCCACCTCTGAGTCAGCGAGCGCGAGCCCGTCTGTTTCGCCGGCGTTGCCGTCTGCGAATAAGTCGTATCAGGGTAAGGTCACGTTCGATAACTTTGAGAAGAACGGCGAGTATGTGCCTGCCACGGCTGAGAAGAAGGCGCAGAAC
>NZ_KV808301.1:37496-41317 GCF_001812205.1 Rothia sp. HMSC069C10 | reverse complement strand
CACGGCTGAGAAGAAGGCGCAGAACGTGCCCAAACCGATTATGCCGGAGAAGGTGCAGGAGCTGAGTATTGACGGTATTTATGCGCTGATTGGCTATTGGATTTCTAGCTTTAATTATTTGGCGTTGACGGGTGATATTGAGCCGATGAAGAAGACGGATCTTAGCACTGACTACACCAAGGAGCTTGAGCCGATGATTAAGCTCTATGAGACGGGGCGCGGCTGGATTTATGACACGAGTGAGCCGATGTCTGTGTACCTGCTGACGGATACCCCCACGCAGATTGAGGGTGACCGTATTCGTTATTTCTGGCGTGCTCGTTCTCTGGTTGATCAGAATGCGAAGAGGCATCTGACGGAGGGGGACAACCGCGATAAGTCGCTGGCTAGGGCAGAAGATTCTCAGGGTCAGGCGATGAGGATCGTTGTGGAGTATAAGGAGGGTGCTTGGTTTATGAGCACTCAGGAGGATAAGGACGCTGATAAGGGCGCGGATTCTGCGAGCCCCTCGGCATCCTAGTGCACTAATTGCAGCTTTTTAGACCTTTCTTCACAAAAGGATACAAGTAGAAACGTTTGATACCTATTTGCACACTTTAGGGTATGATGGGGTTGTCAACTCACTCTATTTCTTTTGTTGACTTCTTTCGAAAGGCTGATTATGACGAGCCCTTCCCCCATATCTACCCGTGTGAGCCGCCGCGTGGCGCTGGGTGCGACCGCCGCTGGTGCACTTGCCGCGTTGACCGCTTGTGCCAGCGATATTCGCCCATTGGCTGATGGCTCGGCGTCTAACTCTACTTCCGGTTCTGCTAGTGCATCCGCGAGCGCTTCAGCTAGTGCCTCACCCAGTGCCTCGGCTAGCGCTTCGCCTTCTGCTTCTTCCGGCAAGCATTATAAGGGCCTCGTGAAGTTTGATAACTTCGAGAAGAACGGCGAGTACGTTCCGGCAACCGCCACTCATAAGGCGCAGAACGTGCCCAAGCCTCTCGTTCCGGCGAACATGAACGAGCAGAACGTTGACGGTATTTACGCGTTCGTTGGTTATTGGTTGGCGAGTTCCAACTATCTGCTGATGACCGGCGATACTGAGCCGTTGCAGAAGGTTGAATCTGCGGATGCGCTGGAGAATTACCGGAATTTGACGGTTGCTTATGAAAATAATGCGGGCTGGCTCTACGGTGCGGATAGCCCTATGACTCTTGAGTTGCTTTCTGATTCACCGCAGAAAATTTCCGGTAGCCGAATTCGCTATGACTGGTTGGGATACATGAGTTACAGCGCGGACATGAAGATTCACGCTGAAGGTCAGGGCCCTGATGAACCCTTTATGGAGGATAGCTCGCGGGAACTGACGAGGGTTGGTGTGGAGTACAAGGATGGTAAGTGGAGTATGGTCACCAGTGAGGATGGCTCTTCTTCGGCGGCTTCCGATTCTTCTTCGAGTTCTTCTTCTGTCTAAGCACCTACCCTATAGGTAAGGTCTAACGGCTTAAGATAGACTTCTCCCCCGCCTGCGGTAATGCACCGTGGGCGGGGGTTCTTTATGTCAAGACTTGGTGATGCTTTGCAGTGGTATTAGGTTGCTTTGTCATCGGCGCTAAATGACGACCGCTGATGGGTATCTGTGTATTTGCCGGTATGATGGGGTTGTCAACTCACTCAATTTCCTTTGTTGACTTCCTATGAAAGGCTGATTATGACGAGCCCTTCCCCCATTTCTGCTGGTATGTCCCGCCGCGTGGCGCTGGGTGCGACCGGCGTCGGCGTACTGGCTGCATTGACTGCGTGCGCTAGCAATATTCGCCCGACGGCTGAAGGTTCGGCGTCTAGCTCCGCTTCTGAAAGCGCCTCGGCCGCTGCTTCCGCATCTGCTTCTTCGGACAAGTCCTATAAGGGCTTTGTGAAGTTCGATAACTTCGAGAAGAACGGCGAATACGTTCCTGCCACTGCCGAGAAGAAGGCGCAGAATGTGCCCAAGCCCCTAGCCCCGGCGAACATGAACGAAGATAACGTTGATGGCATGTATGCGTTCATTGGCTACTGGCTGGCAAGCTTTAACTATGCGCTAATGACCGGTGATACTGAGCCGATGAAGAAGGCTGACCCTGCAGATGTGTATGCGAAGAGTCTGCAGGAACTTACGATCATGTACGAGAACGATCTGGGCTGGATGTACGGTACGGATACCCCGGTTACTCTTGAGCTGACTAGTGGTTCACCGAAGAAGGCGTCCGGTAAGGGTACCCGTTACGACTGGCCGGCATACATGAACTACAGCGCCGATGCGAAGATTCACATTGAGGGCAAGTCTGACCAGCCCTTTAAGACCGCTTCTAGCCCGAATGGCAAGCTGGCGAAGGTTGCCGTGGAATACAAGGACGGTAGGTGGATTATGCTCACCGGCGATGAAGGCTCTTCTTCGTCGGCTTCCGCTTCTTCTAGCTCTTCTGCTGCCTAGGTCTTCTGTCTAGGCCCCACCATAACGGTTCAGGCATAACAGCTTGAGGTAGGCTTCTCCCCCGCCTGCGGTAATGCACCGTGGGTGGGGGTTTCTTGTGCCAAAAACCCAGGGAACACTCAGGCGAAAACCCCGCGGATGGCCGGGGTCGGCTGAGAGTGCCTCGGGTACGCTTAACGTATATACATTGACGTACTACATATGGTCTTTACCTGCAGGTTTGAGCCTCGTGCTGACGGCTTTGTGGGTGAAGGATCCGACGAAGGACTTCCGATGACTACTTTCTTCACTCGACGTACCGCTCTGGGTGTTGCTGTTGCGGGTGCACTTTCTGCGTTGACTGCGTGCGCTAGCGATATTCGCCCACTGGCTGGCAGTACCGGCTCAGCTTCTCCGTCGGAGGCGGCGACCACCTCCGAATCTGCGTCTGCATCGGCGTCTCCTTCTGCTTCGGCGCCTGCGAGTGCTTCTGCTGCTTCGGGTCTTCCGTCGTCGGGTAAGTCCTATAAGGGTGCGATGAAGTTCGATAGCTATGAGAAGAACGGTGAGTACGTTCCAGCGAGCGCTACGAATCCGGCTGAGAATATGCCGAAGCCTGTTCCTCCGGCGAATATGAAGGAGCACAGCGTTGATGGTGCGTATGCTTTCTTGAGTTTCTGGCTGGCGAGCTTGAACTATTTGCTGATGACGGGCGATATGGGCCCGATAGATACTGTTTACCATAAAGGCTACGCCTGGGAGGAATATTCCAGCATATTCAAGGTGTATGCGTTGGGTGCTGGTTGGGTGTACGGTACGGAAACTCCGTATATTGTTGAGCTGCTAACGGATGCCCCTCGTGAGGTGCCGGGCAGCGATAATACTCGCTTTATTTGGGAAGGCTATCTCTACATGGATCCCAAGATGGTGCGGCATTATAAGAATCAGCCCGAGAAACCGGCGAGCGCTGATGAGTCGAAGAAGAAGGTGGCGAGGTTCCGTCTGGAGTACAAGGACGACAAGTGGGAGCTGTCTAGCGCCGCTTAGTTGCCGTCTTGCAGAGGGTTCAACTCTCCTCGTGACTTCTCACGTAACAAGACCCCGCGCCTGGTAAAACGCTGGGTGTGGGGTCTTAATTTTCTGAACATTCGAGGTGGTCGCGGGGCTATTTGGTGGCTCTCGGGTAACCTTAAAAATATATACATTGACGTACTTATAGGTCTGTACGGGGTGCGTATGCCTGCCGCGGTGTGTGGCGTGATTTGCTCTGTATTGGCTCCAACGAAGGGCTTCCGATGACTACCTTCTTCACTCGACGTACTCTCCTGGGGGTTGGTGCGACCGGTGTTCTTGCGGCGCTGACTGCGTGCGCTAGCGATAT
>NZ_KV808301.1:28245-37396 GCF_001812205.1 Rothia sp. HMSC069C10 | reverse complement strand
GGCGCTGACTGCGTGCGCTAGCGATATTCGCCCGCTGTCGCAGGGTTCAATATCTCAGGGTTCCGGCGGTTCCTCTGCCTCGGCTTCTGCTACTGCTTCTGGCGCGGCTTCCTCTTCTGCGAGCGCCTCGGCGTCGCCTTCGCCGACGGATGGTCACACTCCCGGCTCGTATGTTGGCCCGATTAAGTTCAATAACTATGAACGGAACGGCACCTACATTTCTGCGAATGCGGATGCGCCAGCGCAGAACGTGCCAAAGCCTCTAATCCCAGAGAAGATGAAGGAAAACAGCCCCGAGGGCGCCTACGCTCTGATGGGTTATTGGCTTGCGTCCCAGAATTATCTGATTCTGACCGGCGACGTTGAGCCGCTCATGAAGGCGGATCCGGCGAAGGCTTTTTTGAAGAACTCTAAGACCATGATTAGGCTCTACGAGTCGGGTCTGGGTTGGATTTACGGTTCGGATCAGCCGTACAAGATTGAGATTGCGGAGAATGAGCTTCAGCCGGTGGCTAATAAGCCGGACCGCTATGAGTGGCTTGTGACCGTCGCATATGATCCTGCCGCTAAGTACCACATTGAGGGTGAGCCTGATGCGACTATCGTTGAGGAGGAAAAGACGATTCCCCGCACGACGAAGTTCATCATGGAGTACAAAGAAGGCATGTGGCGCATGCTTTTGAACAACGATAGTTAGTTTCCCTCATCTTCTGATACGCACTACTTAAGGATTTCTGATGACGACTTTCCTTTCTCGACGTGCAGCCCTACTAGCTGCCGGTGCGGGCGCTATTACGATGCTGAGCGCCTGCACCAGCGATATCCGCCCGCTGGCTGATAGTTCCGCCTCCGGTGAGGCGTCCACTTCTGCAGGTCCTAGCGAATCTGCTAGCGCATCCGCTTCTGCGGGTGGCTCTTCTGAGAAGTCTTATCTGGGGCCGGTAAAGTTCGACAACTACGAGAAGAAGGGCGAGTACATCCCCGCGGATGAGACGCACAAGGCGCAGAATGTGCCCAAGCCCCTCCCTCCGGCGAATATGCATGAGAAAACCATTGATGGCGCATACTCTGCCTTTAGTTTTTGGCTTGCCAGCGTCAACTATCTGGTGCTCACCGGTGACGATGAGCCGTTGAAGCAGGCTGACCCCTCCGGCAGGGATGTGAAGTCTTTCCATGATTACGTGACTTTTTATGAGTCCAATGAGGGGTGGTTTTACGGTTCGGAGCATGCGCTTCAGGCTGAGATTATGACCCCGCAACCTGAGAAGGTATCGGATAGCGGCTCCCTCTACTACTGGCGTATCACGCTGTCCAAGGACTCTAAGGCGATGATGCATGTTGAGGGTAAGGGAAACAGGCCTATGTACCAGAACACTTCCATGGAGCCTGAGCTTTCCGACCTGAAATTGTCGTATCAGGACGGTAAATGGTTCACTTACCCCACTAAGATACGCGGACAGGGCACTGCGAGCCCGAGCACCAAAGCATCCGATGATGCTAACTCTAAGACCGCCTAGAGCATCTTTGCAGAGTTCACCTTAGAGGTGAGGATTTACCTCACTTATAGGGTTGATAAGCTCCAGAGCTTCATCCCCTACCCTACTTATCATTTAAGGATTTTTCATGGCAACTTTTCTTTCTCGACGTGCCGCACTAGCTGCAGCTACCGGTGCTGGCACGGCTGCGGCGCTGACTGCGTGCGCTAGCGATATTCGTCCGCTGGCTGATAGCTCCGCCTCCGGTGAGGCTTCGGCGAGTGCCAGCACTTCTGAGTCTGCGAGCGCATCCGCCTCGGCATCTGCTTCAGCGACTGAGCCTGCTAAGAAGTCGTACAAGGGCACGGTGAAGCTCGACAAGTACGAGAAGAACGGCGAGTACGTTCCTGCCACGGCTGAGAAGAAGGCGCAGAACGTGCCGAAGCCTATTGTTCCGGAGAAGATGAACGAGGCGACCATTGAGGGCATGTACCAGTTCCTCAGCTACTGGGTGGCAAGCTTCAACTACATGTTCATGACCGGTGATTACGAGCCGCTCAAGAAGGCTGACCCTGCCGGCGAGTTTGCGAACGATCACAACAACGTTGTTCTTGTGTACTCCACCGGCAAGGGCTGGGTGTACGACACGGATGCACCGGTTACCGTTCAGCTTCTGACTGATGCCCCGAAGAAGGTCGCTGGTGGCCCCAACCGTTACGATTGGATCGGACGCTTCATCCAGGACCCCAAGGCGAAGGTCCGCGTTGAGGGCCAGGACCCCATTCCCCTAGCTGAGGAGGGATCTTCCAAGAGCGAAGCGACTAACTTTGCGATGGACTACAAGGACGGCTCCTGGTTCATGGTCAGCGAGGAAGAATCCTCCGATGTGGGTTCTTCCAAAAAAGAGTAAGTCTAAGGACTAGAAAACCAACGCCTCTTACGGGCGGTCACTTTTAGATTTAGAGGAAGAGATACAGGGGAAGCTCCCGCATGTAGTTGAGATTGCGTGTGGGGGCTTCCCCTTTTTTTGCATGGCCTGCGTACGGTCGTGTTGAACTATTCCCCCAGATGAGCAGGTGCCGGCTTTGAGTGTGCCAACAAACCTGCTCGGGTACGCTTAAAAGCACACGAACAAACTATTGAGGGGTTCCCATGCCTACCTTCGTTACCCGACGCACCGCCCTGGGCGTTGTTGCCGCTGCCGCGCTCGCCTCCTTGACTGCCTGCGCCAGCGATATCCGCCCGCTGGAGGACCCGAGCGTAGTTGACCCGATGCGCCCCTACAAGGGCGAGCTGAAGTTCAATAGCTACAAGTCGACCGGAACGTACCACCCCGCAAGCAGCACGAAGAAGGCGGAGAACCCGCCTATGCCCACCCCTCCCGTGAACATGAAATCGAAGACGACCTCGGGCATGTACGCAGCTATAGGCTACTGGGTCGCGTCCCTGAATTATCTGACGGTTACAGGCGACGACACGCCGCTCAAGGCCGTGGACATGGATGTCATCTACGTGCGGAAGATGGAAGCATACGTAGAGTTGTACAAGAAGAATGAGGGGTGGATGTACGGCACCGAGACGCCGCTCGTGGCTGATCTGACCGAGGAGACCCCGCAGAAGGGTAACGATGAGCAGTACCGCTGGAAGGGTATTGCCCGTAGTCATAAGGATGCTGTTCTCCATTACGTGCCCGAGGACAGGGATATTCGTCTGGCTGAGACGAGCGGTGACTCCAGCAACGATGAGGTCACTTTTGTGTTGAAATACAGAGACGATGCGTGGATGGTCACCGTTGAGACGAAGAGTTCCTCGACGACTTCCCCCGGATCCTCGGGCGGAAGCGGTTCTGGCCTCAACGTTTAGGATGCGGCGGCGCGGGAAAACGGCGGCACAGGAAAGCGGCAGCATAAGAAGATGGTGACACTTTCCCCTAGTAAACGACACTTTTCGTTAGCTAACGTAGCTTTTGTAGCATTTTCCAAGGTTTGACAACGAAGAAATCATAAACATAACCAAATACACTAAGGTACCCTGAAATAGATACACCGATAATCTATTGAAGGGTACCTTATGTCCACCTTCGTGACCCGACGCGCCGCCTTTGGCATCGCCGCCACCGCCGCGCTCGCCTCCTTGACCGCCTGCGCCAGCGATATTCGCCCGCTCAGCGACCCGAGCACGCCCAAGGAACAGCGCTCCTACAAGGGCGAGCTGAAGTTTAACAGCTACGAATCACGCGGCACCTACGTTCCCGCGACCAGCTCAAAGAAGGCGGAGAATCCACCCAAGCCTATTCCTCCTGCAAAGATGAGGGCCAAGACGACAGAGGGCATGTACGCCGCCATAGGCTTCTGGGTAGCATCTTTCAATTACCTGATACTCTCCGGTGATATTGAACCCTTCATGGCTGTGGATATAAACCGAAACGATATCTACAAGGCAGAAGCCTTCTCCAAGCTTTATAAGAGCAACACTGGCTGGATGTACGGCGCAGATGCACCAGTCTCAGCGAACCTGACCGAGGACGCTCCAGAGCAGGTTAACGAGCACCAGTATCGTTGGAGGGCCACCAGCCGCTACCACAAGAAAACAACGATTCACTATACAGATGGCCGGGAACTACCCATGACCTCATTGGATGGCAATACTGGCGATTATGATTTCTTCTTTGCCTTGAAATATCAGGATGGTGCATGGACGGTCTGGAATGAACGAGTCAAACTAGCTCCGATCTCACCCACTTCAAGCGCGAGCAGCTCCGGTGCCTCCGTTTAGAACCCCGGCCATATCGTAGTCGTGCGAGAATCTCTGGGTCCCGTGTTTTTCGTCATCTACCGCCGCTTTTACGGCATTGGAGGCGTACACAACATTGGGCTGACCGCTCCCCTGCGATATTCTGGAATTAGTTCAATACCGGCACATACTTTATTCACCTCAGAAAGAGCCCCATGTCTACCATGTACACCCGCCGCACCGCCCTGACCGCACTGGGTCTGGGCACCGCTGCACTTCTTGCCGCATGTTCCTCGAAGTCCTCCGAATCTTCGGCGACCGCGAGCGCGTCCGCTACCGAGTCTTCAACCGCAAGCGCTACCGCATCCGTCTCCCCCACCGCGGAGGCAACCACCACCGTTGAGCCCGGCCCCAGCATGAAGGGTGAGGTCGTTCTTGCCGACTACTCCTCCACCGGCACTTTTGAGCCCGGTACCAAGGAGCACAAGGCTGTAAACGTTGCGATTCCCTTGGAGCCGGCGAAGCTGCGTGAGAACAGTGTTGAGGGTCTGCACGCGTTCATTGCGTACTGGCAGGCTACCCTGAACTACCTGCTGCTGACCGGTGACGGTGTACGCTTCACGAACATTGACCACACGGGTGATTACTCGACTGTGGCTGAGTTCTTCCAGAGCATGTACGCTTCGGAGAGCGGCTGGGTGATCGGTTCGGAGCGTCCGATGGTTCTGTCGTTGACTGCTGACCGCCCGACCAAGGATACTCGCACCGGCTACTACACTTGGGCAACCGAGATGGTGATTGATGGTGCTGAGGGTGCTGGCGTGTACAGCAAGACTAATGATCGTGTGCAGCCGCTGACCGAGGTATTCAAGTACCCGGGTAAGCCGGTGGCTGGTCAGATTGTGGCGCACTACCAGGACGGCACTTGGCGTATGGTGCGTCGCGCTCCGGGTACTGCTTCTGCTTCGCCGGTTCCGTCGCTGAGCCCGAGCGCTTCGGCTGAGGGTACTGCGTCTGCGGAGGGTTCGGCGGAGGCTACTACTGCTTCTGCTGAGGCGTCGGCGCAGTAGATTCCGGGTCCCCTATACCACTGAGAAGCCACATGTGTTTTAAACACATGTGGCTTTTCGCTTTTAATCTTTCTTGAAAAAGACAGGTATAAACAAAAAGCCTTGATTCCGAAGAATCAAGGCTTTTTTCCTAGTGTGACCCCAACCGGATGTGACCCGGTGACGGAGGGGCATGATGCCGAGCGCGCGAGGAAATCCATCATGCCCCGGAGTGCCGCGACGTAAGGAGCGGCGCCGTGAGAGGCTCACGGCGGCACCATAGAATCTAAAAGATCATCCGACAGATACAGATATAAACAAAGAAGCTCCCCAGTCTTTCGACTGGAGAGCTTCTTTCCTAGTGTGACCCCAACCGGATTTGAACCGGTGTTGCCGCCGTGAGAGGGCGGAGTACTAGGCCGCTATACGATGGGGCCGTGAGATCTACATCTCTTTTACCAGGTCTCCCTGGCAACACATATAACTATACAGAGGTTCCCGAAAACAACCAAATCGAAATGTGGTGAAATGAGTCACATATTTTACACTGAGTGCAAGGCGCTCAGCATAGGTTCTTTTCCAGCTATGCCAGGCACTCCCCCGGCAGTCACCCAGCACCTCCGCCGTGCCCGCCTCCGCACCCGTGCCCGCCTCATTCAGATACAACGACATCAAGGCACAAAAATGCACCCCGCACAGTGTACGGGGCGCATCCGCTCAAACTAGAGCAAGAAACTATGCCTTACGGCGGCGAAGCACCATCACAGCGGCACCGGCAATCAGCGCGAACGCACCGACAGCAGCCAGGCTCAGAACGTTCTGAGCACCGGTCTTAGCCAGCGAACCCTTGCTCTGAGGCGCAGACTTGGTAGCCGAAGCGCTCACCTGAGCATCGGAGTTAGAGCCCTTAGGCTGGGAGTCAGACTTCACCGAAGAAGAGTTCTTCAGCGGCGCGGTCTTCGCGGTGGTTCCCAGCTGGTCGTTAGCTTCCTCAGCCTTCGACTGCTCACCCTTGGGCTGATCAGCCGAAGGCTTCTCTGCTACTGCAGCAGATGCGGAAGGCGATGCCGAGGCGTTGGTCGGGAATGCCGGCTCGTCAGCCTCATCGCGGTTATCTGCGTTGCCAGCGTCCTTCGCATCGTTGACGATCAGCGAAACAGCCGAATCGTAATTGCGGTTGGTAGCCACGTCAGAACCAGCGGTAACGGTACCGAGCATGTAGCCCTGGCTGTACTGCATGGTGTTCGCGGGAACACGCAGAGTTGCATCGAAGGAGTACTTGCCGGTGCGTGCGTTGTAAACAAACGCGCTCGCCGGAACAATGGTGGACACCTTCTGGATGCTTGCCAGCTCGCTATCGGTCAGCTTGTCGAAACCCATCGACCATTCGCCTTCCTTGACGAGGAACAGGCGAACACCTTCGGCCGGGGGCTTCTCAAAGTCGTAGCCAGACACGTGGAAGGTGTAGGGGCGGGTAATGTCGACGGTGCCCTCAGCGAAGTTCAGGGTGGGGTCAATCAACACTGCGGTAGCCTGCTTCGGGTAGCCCTGGAAGGGAACCTTAGCGGGGTTAATGGTCGCGGTGGAGGTGAACTCACCCTCGGAAACCTCGGCGTAGAACTTCACGATGGAGTTCGGGACCAGCTTCTGCTGCGAGGAAGGAACAGCCTTGCCATTACGGTCCACGGTCGCCTTAGAGGTGTAGGTGTCGGTCATAGAGCCGTCACCGGTCTTCGAGTTCAGCACATAGGGTACCGCCGCGGTGGTGTTAGCGATGTCCTGCTTGTCCACTGCGATGACGGAGCCGTCCGCGGTGATGGTCAGGTCGTTAGCCTTACCGCCGTTCATCTCAACCTCGCCGATCACGCGGTCGGTCTTGGCGTCAAAGATGGCGATCTTGCCGGTGCCGAAGTCGGTCACGTACACCAGGTCGCGATCCTCGTCGTTCTCCATAGACAGCGCCTGGTTGCCGAACTTGACGAACTTCTTGAACGCGCCGGTGGTCAGGTCGTAGACAGAGATACCGGAGTTAACGCCATCCACGCCCTGGGAGGAGACGTAAATTTCGTTCTCGGAGTGGTCAATGGTGACGTCAGAGGGGCGAACCTCAACGGAGGAGTTCTCGCCGCGAGTCTGAATAACCTGCTCGGTCTTGAAGGTCTTGGTGTTGATGACGAAGACCTTGCCGCCGGTGCGCTCGGGCACGTACAACTTGTCGCCGTCAATGGTCATATTCATGCCGACGTAGCGGGTACCGCCGTTGGGGGCACCCTCCAGCTGCAGCTTAGTAACCTCAAAGGTCTTCATGTCGATAGCGGACACATAGTAGCGGCCGGTCACGAACACCTTGCCGGAGTTGTGGTCCACCAGCACGGAGCGGGGGTGTTCAATCCAGTTCGGGTCGCTCTCGGCGATACCGTGGTTAGTCCAAATCTGTTCCATGGTGTTCTGGTCGAACACGGACAGGGAGTTGTCGGTGGTGTTAGTAACCCACACGGTGCCGGACACGTCATCAACAGTGATGCCGTACGCGGAAATGTAGCCGAATTCGCCGTTCTTATCCAGCTCGAAAGGAAGCGCTGCTACTTCTTCAATCTGAAGAGTGTCTGCGTTGACACGAGCAATGGTGGAGGCGAGGTCGCCGCGTGCACCCACGCCGACCATCCAAATCTTGTTGGTCGCCTTGGAGTAGGCAACCTGGTACTGGCCGGGCAGACCCTGGGTAATCTGCGCGACGGACGCGGAGGTATCAACAACGCGGCTCAGCGATGCGGTGGAAGGAGCCGATGCGCTGGGAGTCGCGGTCTGGTTTGCGGTGTTCGGTGCTGCGAAGGAGGCAGGGATCATAGCTGCGCCAGAGATTGCGAGCGCAAGGGAGCCGACGGCGAGCCCCTTCAATGCCTTGCCCGAGGAGGGAGTGAGGTTCAATGTGTGTCCTTCAAATGTGTAACGGAAGTGCTCACATGCCGCATGCGAATGCTAACGAGACACCCGTGAATATGCGGTGACATATTCGACGGCACGAAAAGCAGAAATGCAGGTAACGCATAAATTTACCTACCTTCTAATCCTCAATGTTTTCCCAGGAAAATACAAGCAGCGACGTGGGCGTGTTTTGTGTTTTTGTGAGTAATCCCCTAATTCGCCTTCAGTATCACGTGAAGGTTGAGGCGCTTCCCCGGTTTTTCCTTGCTCTTGCGGGCAAAAACCCAGGTCGCGAGGGGTATTGTGATGCTTTTATATTTACACATTAATGTAAATGTTTAGGTGAGGCGCGCCAGCGAGATTCACCACGGGTTAAACATTTTCTCGACATTCAAAACCTATATTTTTACAGGCAAGTGCACATATATAAATATTTCCTAAAACCACCTATCCAGCATTAGCCCAAGCGGGCACACAAAAGGCGGGTACCCCTCCCCCAGATTCGAAGAATCCGAAAGAGAAAATACCCGCCTTTCACGCGTTATATCGAGCGTTTAAGCCCGAGAGCTAAACGTTACGCTTTATGCCTTGCGGCGGCGCACCACCAGAGCAGCACCCGCAATCAGAGCCACAGAAGCAAAAGCAACCAGCGGCATCACAGCGTTCGCACCGGTGTTCGCCAGAGCGCCACGCGAAGAACCAGCCTGCGAGGAACCTGCGTCGCTCTTAGCTACCGAGGAGCCACCGCCCAAATTATCGGAACCACCTGCGGAGGAACCACCGTTCTTCACAGCCGAACCGGACTTATCAGCCTTCACAGCATCCGGAGCAGACTTGGAGTCCTGTGCACCGGTCTTAGCGTCAGACTTCTTATCCTCAGACTTAACGTCCTCAGACTTCTTATCTTCAGCCTTCTTGTCCTCTACCTTCGGGTCAGCAGGCTTCGGGTCAGCCGGCTTCGGGTCAGCC
>NZ_KV808301.1:11325-28145 GCF_001812205.1 Rothia sp. HMSC069C10 | reverse complement strand
GTCAGCCGGCTTCGGGTCAGCCGGCTTCGGATCTGCCGGCTTCGGATCTGCAGGCTTCGGGTCAGCAGGCTTCGGATCTGCAGGCTTCTTGTCCTCAGCCTTCGGGTCAGCAGGCTTCGACTCCTCAGCCTTCACACCGGTCACCGTCGGGTAACCCGCAAACTGAAGCGAAGTCGGGGTGATACCCACCGGAGCTGCGCTCGCGTCGGTGTCCTTCAGGCCAACCTTGAACTTCAGAATCGAGTTAGCCTTCAGCTGCTGAACCGATGCGGGAACGTCGTTACCCTGGCGGTCCTTGGTGGGCAGGGTGGTGTACTCGCTGGCGGTGCTGATCTCGCCGGTGGTGCCGTTGAGCACGTAGGGCAGGGTCACTTTCTCGTCGCGGTCCTTCTTATCGAGGACCAGCACGGAGCCGTCCTTGAGCAGGGTCACGTCGTTTGCGGCTGCGCCGTTCATCTCGACCTCACCGATGACCTCGTCAGCGCGGCCGTCGAAGACAGCCACCTTGCCGGTACCGAAGTCGGTCACGTACACCAGGTCGCGGTCCTCATCATGCTCCAGAGCGAGCGCCTGGGTGCCGAACTTGACGAACTTCTTGAACTCGCCGGTGGTCAGGTCGTACACGGAGATACCGGAGTTGACGCCCTTCACACCCTGGGAAGATACGTAAATCTCATTCAGCGAGTGGTCCACAGCAACGTCGGAGGGGCGAACCTCAACGGTGGAATCCTCACCCTGAGTCTGGATGGTCTTCTCAACCTTGAAGGTCTTGGTGTCCACGACGAAGAGCTTGCCGCCGGTGCGCTCGGGCACGTACAACTTGCCGCCATCGAGGAACAGGTTCATGCTGATGTAGCGGGTGCCGCCGTCGGGTGCGCCTTCGAGCTGAATCTTCTCAACCTGCTTGGTCTTCAGGTCAATAGCGGAGACGAAGAAGCGACCGGTCACGAACGCCTTACCGGACTCGTGGTCAATCAGAACGGAGCGGGGGTGCTCAATCCAGTTCGGGTCGTCCTTCTTCACGCCCTCGTTGGTCCAGATGAGCTTGAGGGTCTGCTGATCGTACACTGCCACGGAGTTGTCGGTGGTGTTGGTGACCCAGACGGTGCCGTCCACGTCATCGACGGTCACGCCGTACGCGGAGGTGTAGCCGTACTGGCCCTTGTCGTTCTGCTTGACGGGCAGCTCGGCGAATGCCTCGGTCTGCAGGGTGTCTGCATCCACGCGCGCCAGGGAGGAAGCAAGATTGCCGCGCGCACCCACGGTGGGCACGAAGAGCTTGTGGTTCTTCTTGGAGTAGCCAACCTGGAACTGGCCGGGCAGACCCTGAATGATGTTTGCAACGCTACCGGATGCATCCACGGTGCGGTGTGCCTCGGTGGAGGGGGTGGTGGTGTCGGTTGCCTTGGTGGTCTTGGTGGCGGTTGCCGGGTAGCCCTGGAACTCGCGGGTTTCGGGGGTGACCTGCTTGACCTCGGAGTTGTCGCCCGCGGTTGCGGTGACCTTGAACTTCAGGATGGAGTTCGCCTGAATCTCGGAGGTCTTGGCGGGAACCTCGTTGCCCTGCTTGTCCTTAGAAGGCTTGCTGGTGACCTGGCTGGAGGTACTGACGGTACCGGTGGTACCGTCGAGGACGTAGGGCACGGTTGCGGTTGCGCCAGCCTGCTTGTCCACAGCGACCACGGAACCGTTGGGCAGCACAACCAGGTCGTTTGCCTTGCCGCCGTTCATGGCGACCTCGGCAATCAGCTTGTCCGCCGCGCCGCCGTCAATCACGCCGACCTTGCCGGTGCCGAAGTCAGAGACGTACACCAGGTCATTCGCCTCGTCATTGTCCAGGGCGAGTGCCTGGGTGCCGACCGGGATGAACTTCTTGAACTCGTGGGTGGTCGCATCGTAGATGGACACGCCGGAGTTCGCGCCCTTCACACCCTGGGAGGAGACGTAGATTTCGTTCTGGGAGTGGTCAATCGCGATGTCGGAGGGGCGAACCTCACCCTCAGCGTTGCCCTTGGTGTCGAAGCTGCTCTCTACCTTGAAGGTCTTGGTGTCGATGACGAAAATCTTGCCGCCGGTACGCTCGGGAACGTACAGCTTACCGCCATCAACCAGGATGTTCATGCTGATGTAGCGGGTGCCGCCGTCGGGTGCGCCTTCGAGCTGGATCTTCTCAACCTGCTTGGTCTTCAGGTCGATAGCGGATACGAAGAAGCGGCCGGTCACGAACGCCTTGCCGGACTCGTGGTCAACCAGAACGGAGCGGGGGTGCTCAATCCAGTTCGGGTCGGTCTCTGCGATACCCGCGGTGGTCCAGACCTGCTGCATCGTTGCCTGATCGTACACGGACACGGAGTTGTCGGTGGTGTTGGTAACCCAGACGGTACCGTCTACATCGTCAACGGTGATGCCGTAAGCTGCGTCGTACTGGTAGCCCTTGTCGTTCTTGACGATGGGCAGCTCGGCGACTGCCTCAATCTTCAGGGAGTTCGCGTCAATACGAGCGATAGTAGAAACGTGCTTGTCGCGGTCAGCGGTGCCCGCAACCCAAATCTTGTTGGTCTTCTTGGAGTATGCGACCTGGAACTGACCGGGCAGGCCCTGGGTGATCTTTGCCATCGCCTTGTCGGTGATGGTGCGAGCGTCAGTGCTCTGGCTTGCCGCCGGGGTGGAGTCTGCCGCGAACGATGCGGGGATGGTGGCAACGCCGGAAATTGCCAGTGCCAGCGATCCAACGGCGAGGCCCTTGAATGCCTTGCTTGAAGCGAGGTTCATATGTATGTCCTTTTTCGTGGGTGGTGTGTGAAGGTGCGTCTCTCCCCCACCGATGGGTGGTGAGGCGCCGCGTTTTTCCTGCTCTTTGGTGTGGGTTTCATGGGCCCACGAGGAAGGAAACTAGTCTTCACACAGTATTAAGTAAGGCAACCTTTAACTTACCTTCTAGGTAATACTTACTTAGCGCACAGGATTTTGCAAGATTTTAGGCATATATAACGCAAAATTTCATATGCCAGGCACAGCCTGTCACTAAAACTCCCCGAGAAGCGGCAATACGGGACATGGCAAAACCCCCGCCTCCAGCAAAAGCCAGAAGACGGGGGTTCCACACACCCCAACAGACGGTGCCGAGGTGACTAAAAATTAGGAGACATACGAGAAGTCAGTGAACAGCAGGTTCTGCAGCTTGTAGCGGCGAATGAAACGAGCCAGCTCCGCGCGAGTAGTCGGCGCGGTCGGGTTGAACACACCCGAAGAATCCAGCACGATATCGTTCGCGCCAGCCCACGCAACGTAACGGTGCAGAGTACCGGCACCGAGCACGTCGCGGAAACGAGAACCAGCAGCCTCGTTCATTTCAGTCAGCTGAACCTCCGCGTTGTACTGGAACAGCGCAGCCGCCAGCTCCTCGTGAGAAACCGGTGCGGTCGGGTCAATCTTGTCGCCACCAGTGAGCGGCTCGGTAATCTTGCGGTCACGAGCCCAGTGCAGCGCGTTCGCGGTCGGGCGGCCTGCCGCATCCGCAAAGGGTGCAACATCCGAGTTTTCGCTCACGCCAGCGTGACCTGCAGCGTGGTTCAGCAGAGCAATGAGCTCCTCACGGGTCACAGGGCGGTCCGGCTCAAACGCGCCAGACTGCGGGTTCGGCATCAGCCACTTCTTCTGGTTCGCCATGCGGATATCCTCAGCGAACGGGTGGCTATCCGGAACGTCCTCGAAAGAGGTCTTCAGGATCTTAGTCTCAGCCACGGGAATGCGCGCAGCAATCTGGTGGGTAACCTCCTGACCCCACGGGTCGGAGCAAATATCCAGCTGCAGGGCGTGCTCGACACCCTCACCCTGCATCAGCTCGATGGGGAACTGGTCGCTACCGCTGAAGCTGTCAGCGTCACCGTCAAATTCGGGGGTGAGCGGCCAGGAGCGCAGAGTTTCGAAAGAGTCGTTACGAACGTAGCCGTGGCGTACGGTCAGGGTGGTGCCTTCGGTGAGGAATTCGCGCAGACCGTGTGCAGTGTAGTTGACGGTCATACCGGTTTCAGTGATGGTGGCACGCTGAATAACGAGGCGCGGGCCTTTAGTTTCCTCGGTTGCCGGGGCAAGGTTTGCGGGAGCTTCGTCAGCCTGAGCGGCCTGTGCCTGCAGGGTCAGTGCGCCTGCAGCGGCGGCAGCGGAAGCACCCTTTACGAAGAATCGTCGTGAGAGTCGATGGGTAAGCAAGGGCATGATTGTCCTATTCAGTTCTTGTTTGAGTTGAGTGAGTTACGGGTGGCAGGATGCGCGGACAGCGGCGTAAACGGTGAGTGAGGCCGATACGTTGGGTTCCCTCCCCTGTGTGCGTGAGTGAGACGTAGCATACCGGGGTGCGGGTGTCTGTCGGGCGGATGCGCGGTGAGTGAGACCGGCACGGTTCCCTGACCCAGTCATCTAGCGTACCTTAAGGTCCCCTTTAAAGCGAAGACGAAACGGCGGTGATTTTACGCCCATTTTCGGTGTTCAACGAAGTAGGGGCGTTATCTGGCAAAGTTTGCCGGAAGTTGGTATGGGTTTTTGATGGGGTGATTTTGAATTACCCAATGCCGCGGTGTTCCGAGATGTGGAATATGTGGGTTTCTGAAGTTTTATGTGTGACACGCCAATTCAACCCCTTTTCAAAGAGTTATAGTTATTGGTACCCTATCACTGTTCCTATATTCTCAACAAAGGAGTTACCCATGGAGGCCAAGGAATTCTCAATCGAGAAGGCCCTCCTCTTCTTCGCCAAGTCCAAGTACGCCGACATCTTCGGCGTGGCACTGGTTATCGCCATCGCAATCGCCTCAGGATACCTGGGCACCAGCCTCGCTAAATACGTCGACTGGGGCCCAATCACGAACTTCATTCCCCTCGGCGTAATTTCCGTGATTAACGTGGGTATTTCAATGATGTCTACCCGCCTGACCGGCCGCCTCTCAAACATCGGCAACGTGCTCGGCATTATTAACACGGCACTGTCTGGCGCGATTGATTACATTCTGGGCAACAAGGCAGCAATCATCACCTACCCGGTCACGTTCATCGTGTACACCTTCGCGATTCGTAGGTGGCAGAACTCCGAACGCGGCAAGGCGATGGAACCGCCGACCGGCAAGAAGGGCCAGCTGATTATTAGCGGCATTGTGGTCGGTTCGTTCGCGTTCTCCCTGATTGCGAACTATGTCGGTTACTATCTGATTGCGAACAATGTCGGTTACGATGGCAAGACCTCGTTCCTGTTCTGGATCACGACCGCAGTGTTTGGCCTGTCCCTGTCAGCGAACATTCTGAACGCACTGAAGCTGACGATGCAGTGGCAGTTCTGGTTCGCGTACAACACCGTGCAGTGCATCAAGGCGCTGACTCAGGGCAACTTCGCGAACGTCGGCAAATACATTTTCTACATCATCAACAGCGTGGCAGCGCTCCTGCTGTGGACCCGAAGCGGCACCGCAGCCAAGGGTACCGTGGCGGTGGCGTAAAGGGCAGTTCCCTAGCGCACCAGCTACCGCATATCCACCCAGCGATATGTAGACACTCATAATAAGTAGAGGGAGGGGCCCTCCGGCAATACGACCGGAGGGCCCCTCCTCTGCATTGTGCGGGCATATTTGCCCGCTCCTATAAGCGGCTAGGTTAGCCCAGCGGAATCGCGCTACCCTTCAGAACCTGACGTTCAGGAGCCGAGTCACTACCCACCTTCGCGATGGGGAAAGCAACAAACGCCTGAACGCCCTTCTCACGAAGAATCGCCTTCTCATCCGCCAGCTCGGACACGAAAATGTCAGAGCTCAAGGAACCGCGTTCCATCGCCTTACCGACCTCGTCAACCACCCTACGGTAGGGGTGGCTGCGCAGCACGGTTCGCAACCGGGCAGGCGTAACCCTTCCGGAGGATACCGGAAGAACCATGAGCCGCGGGTGCAAAGCGTTGTACGGGTACGCACCGGGGGTTACACCAATCCGGTGGATCTGGTGAATCACCGGGAAGTTCGCAATACCCACCAGGGCACAGAATGCGAGCGCGGTGTCCGTCGGCTGCGGGACGGTGAAGCCGGTTCCGGTTCGGGATTCCGGCTTATTATCCAGCGAGTCGTACAGGGTCTGCCCGGTAATACCGCTGAGCATCGCAGAAGGTTCCCAGGTTGCCAGATCCGCGCACATCAGGCGCAGGCGGTCCTTGACGAATTCCTGGCCCTTGTTGCGGGTCTTCATCTCCCAGCGAGACGCGCCGTGATCCGGGCGAGGTGCCTTGGATTCAAAACGCCAGTAGGAAGGTTCACCCAGGCCGGAGATCCAGAGCAGAGACAGCAGGTCATCACGTTCCATCAGCGCGTCCAGATGAGCCTGTCGGGTCTTCTGGTGAGAAGCCCAGTCGTCCGGGTACTTCTCCGCGTCGATTCCTCGAATACGCGGGGAGAACGGGGAGAAAACAGCAGCTTCCTTACCCGCACCGTAGGACTGGTCGACGTTCACCCAGCTGTCTTCAGCGGCCAGAGAAGAAACGTAGGAGTGCACGCACTCGGCAATTTCTTCTTCTGACACGCCTTCAGCATGCATCTGGGCACGCGGCTGACCTTCCTGAGACCAACTGACAGTGACGGTTCCGGGGTGCTTCTGCTCAGCCATCAGGGACAGCCCGTAGAGGGCAAAATGGGTCAATGCCGAGGTGTAGTCACCGGCAATAGTCAGCGTTGCCATTAGTGTCCCTCCCGTGAAATCTGGGCGTCTGCTGCGCGTTCGACGGCCTCAAGGTAGGCAGTAGCGTACGGGCCGTAGGTGCGGCTCGTCTGCTCCATGAGGTTATCCCAGTAGCCGACGTTGAAGAGTCGGGTCGCCTGTTCCTTGAGCGCTTCGTAGTCCGTTCCCTCGGGCAGGTAGCCTTCCTTGAGCAGGAAGCCTGCGTCGTGAGCGAAGGAGAACCGGCCGTGACCGTGACTGCAGCCAATGATGCGCAATACTAGGTCGCGGTGCTCCCCCACCTTTTCGGGCGAGGCGGCAACCATGAGCGCGGACAGCTGCTCGTGACGCCAGCCCCTCGGCAGGGCGCTACGGCTACGGGCACGGTACGCCTCTGCCACGGAACGGCGGCCACTCTTCGCGAGCGCGCCCGTCTCCGCATCTGCACCTAGCATCTGCTGGAAGCGCAGGTCGCGTTTGCCCTCGTCGTGGTACTTTGCCGCCAGTTCCAGGGCCTCCGAGAATTCCGGTGCCAGGCCGAGGTTCTCGGCAAGCTGGCGGGTACGCTCAGCAACATCGTTCTGGTGGTCGTCCAGAAGAACGGGACCAGCCGGGGCCAGTTCCTGAGCGATATCGGAACCTTCAACAAACTCTTCGTCGGTCACAACGGCGTACCAGGCGATAACTTCCTGACCGTCCTCAGCCTCGGTAGTAAGTTCAGAAGCAATCATCTTCTTCTTACCGTCCGCGCTCTGAGCGTCGAGCAGTTCCGCTACCTCTTCAGGCGAGAGACCCAGGTATTTCCTGAAGCGTTCCTCACGGTCCGCGCACTTCTCATACACGTAGAGCTCGGCCACGTAGAGCTCGGCATCATCGAGGAAGGACACAGCCTTCAGGAGGAAGGGCACAGCCTTCAGCTCGTCCTTCTTAGAAGGCAACTCACGCTGAGTCACGGCAATGCCCTGGTTCGTGAACGGAACACTGCCCATGTCAAGAAGCAGAACGTCACCAGGAGCCAACGACTGACGGCTCTCTTCCCCATGGTCAGCATCCTGCCACAGGGAAATTTCACCCTGACGGTAAAGGAATTTACGCGGCTTCACGCCGTGCTCATCCTGGTAGTCCAGAATCTCCTGGAGAATCTTCAGATTCGCAGGGAAGGTCTCCAGGTCGCTCGGTGCAAAGTAGCTGGTCTTGAGAATCTCCATGGCGGCAGAAGTGTTGCTCGGCAGGTTATCGCGCACGATAACACCGCCCATTGCGGTTTCTGCATCCAGGGAGTCGTGCAGCCATAGGTCAAGGTCCGGCTCATCGTAGGGATTCTCGTCGGTACGCGAGAATTCCAGCAGGTCAGGCCATTCCGGGCGCTGGTAGAGCAGACGCTCCGGGGAGGACTGTACCGGCGGGTTCTTCACCATTGCGGCGGGGTTCACCGACGGATTCTCAGTACCGTTGAGAGCCTCGAGCCATGCATACGCATTGCTCAGGTCGACCGCCTTGTAGGGAGGCGCGTCCTTCTTTACCGAGTCACCGCTCGCAGGCTCAATAACGACGACCTTGGAATCCGTACGGTGGCCCAGACGGTTAACACGTCCGAAGCGCTGCGCCAAGGAAGAAGCAGGAGCCAGCTCGGTCACCAGGTCAGCAAAGTCAACGTCAACACCGACTTCAAGAGTCTGGGTGGCCACAACAACCTTCACGGACTCATCGCCTTCGGTAGTGAAGAGATCGGGGTGCAACTTTTTCAGGTCGTACGGGCGCATGCGTCCTACGAGAAGCTGAACCTCTTCCTCCTTTCCAAACACCTTATCCTTAACGAGTTTCTCCTTGATAGAGATAGCCGTCCGCACATGGTTGACGATACAACCAACAGTGTGGGCTTCCTTGGAGTCTTCACCCGCCTCACGGTGGGCAAGGAAATCCTTAATGGCGCCCACAGCAGCATTCACGGTCGCAGCGTTACCGGGCTTGCCATCCCACTTATCAATGGGGTGGAGCACCAGTTCCTTATGCGAGTAGACACGATTGCGCAGCTCTTTATCATTCGGCTTATCGAGAGCCTCAATGTCAACGCCCAGGGTGGTCGAATCGCTGTCCTCAGTCGAGGGAGTAGCGGTCGTCTCAACCACCTGCAGGGTGGGAACGCCCAGGTTGACCTCGCGCTTCTGCAACTCGGCAATACGCTGAGTGGTATGCAGCAGCTGACGGTTCATGTGTGCCTCGTCGAGCACCATGACGGTGTCCATGGTCAGCAGGGCGGTCTCACGCGGGCGGGCAGCCTTGGTGCTACCGTAGCCGCGGAAGAGCGCTCGCGAACCGTACATATCCGGGGTTGCGGCAATGATTGCGCAGGCCGAAATGTCGGTGACCGGCAGGTTGCGGTTCGAGAGTTCGCCACGGATGTGACCAGTCTCGAAGGGTTTGCTCCCCTTCTCGTTGTTGCGGGTCTGGAAGCTCTGGAGAGCTTCCGCAACCCTACGCAGAATACCGGGCTCGCCGGATTCATCAGCGAGTGCCTTCTCCATACATTCGAGAATCTTGTCGGCACGGGTTGCCTGGCTATCGACCAGCGCACGACGTCCCACGGTCACGCAGAGGCGACGGGGAACGCGCGGCGCGGCGCCAACTGCGGCGAGCGCATTCGCGAAGAGGTGGATATCCACCACGGAGGACTTACCGGAGCCGGTCGGCGCGTTAATACGTTCCGGCCATACGCCGTGCTCGCAAATGTGGTCGAGTACCTCTTCCTGCCAGCTGAAGGGGTAGCGCTTTTGCTTTTCCTTGGGTGCTTCGTTAGGTGCACTGTTAAGTGCGGCATCAAGCCCGGCATCAAGCGCGGCAAAGAACTCACCGAACTCATCACGAGTGATGGAGGGCAACGTGGTAGCGGGGCTAGTCATGTTCTTCCTCCTTCTTACGGCGGTCGTATTCTTCGGTGGGCACGTCGAACGGAACCAACAGACCGCCGCCCATGTGGCGGGACTGGCCGATGGCTACGAGGGTCGTGTCCGTTGCCAGGTTGCCGAGGTCTACGACGCCGCGCCACGGCTCTGCGGGCAGAGTACGGGGCAGCTTGTAGGCGTAGGCGGCGGGGTTCTGGGTTACACGGTGGGCTTCCAGAACCTTGGCCTCAGCCTTTTTAGCGACCTGGTCCCTCAAGCTACGAATTCGTTCACGTGAGGTTTCAGCCTCGGGTGCTTCGAAGCTGTCACGCCACACATAAGCCATGGAAAGCAGAGCGGCGTCAGCAAAGGTCCAGGCCTTCGTCTCAGTCTTCTTCGGGCGGTTGAAAACGCGCGATTCGGGAACGGCCGCGCTGAGGGTACGCCACAGACGCTTGTACCCGGTCTTGGGAGCATCCCAGAAACCCTGCGCGGGCAGACGCTTCTGGCGAAGCTTCACGGTCAGTCGGGGGAAATCCTGAGCGTAGAGGGTTTCTACGCTCCTGAGCGCGATACCGAGTTCTACAGCTTCATCGGTCGGGGCGCTTGCCGGGACCAAAACGAGCAGGACTCCCTTAGACTTCACCTCACGACGCAGATAGTCGGGCAGGTAGCGGGAAGGCAGGTACTGCAGCGCCAGGCTGTTGGCCGGCTTGTGACCCTTGGGGTACCTGCCGGTGATGAGGCTGGGCGCGCCGAATCCTGCGGCAGCTACGAGAGCCTTGTGCAGCAGGGAGCATGCCTTGACGTACTGTTCGGGCTTCAGCTCTTCACCGTCTACTTCGAGGAGCCACAAGTATTCCCAGGGGCTGGTGGAGGTTTCAGCCTCCACAGGCTGGTACTTGATGGATCCTAGGCCTGCGGTGGGTACCGATGAGGGGCGCATCGTGTCGCTCGCTGCGGTCTTGTCGCCTGCCTTGGTGGGAACCTTGGCGGGGTACGCTTCTGCATGAGCACGCATGAGCGCGTTGATTCGACCGGGTACGGGTACGCGGACGGGCATACCGCCTGCTTCGAAGGGGCCCGACTTGGTGTCGATGGTGTGGGTGGGTTCCACGTCTCCGGTGTAGAGGGCGGTGAAGCTGCTGGCTTCTCCGAGGGAGGGTACTTCGCCACAGAGCTGGGTGATGGTTTCCGCGATGTCTGCGGGTACCTTATCGTACTGCCAGCCGATGGTGTCGGATACTGCCCAGCCGTCGGATACGGCGCGACGCTCGGTCTGCCGCCCATCCTTCTCTGAATATGCCACTTCTCGGTACATGAATCGGCTCATCTTGTTGGGTGAGCGGTACACGGGGCACATGTCGGGAAGCTGCAACCCGCTCGGAGGATTCTCTTCAAGCCATTTGAGAGCCTTGAGAGATTCTTCCGAGGGGGCAAGCCGCCCGTTTTCGATAATTGCGTGAGGTCCCTGCGCGGCCGCGCTGAGGAGCGCGGCCTGCAAGCGGGCAGGGTCGGGGAAGGCGTCGGGGCTTCCGTCCGCCTTGTGGCCCTGGTATACACCGAGCGGGAACCTCGCGAGAATTCCGAGGTTCGTCATATTATTCAGCGTCCTCCGCGGTGGCGTTCTTGATGATGATGGAGTTACCCTCGACGTTGAAAGTCTGGCCATTCCAGTCAGCCACGCCAGCCTTCTTGGCATTCTCGATAGCCTCGAGGAGCAGCTGGTCGGTGTCTTCAACGGTCAGGGGCGCGAAGGGCTTCTTCTCACCGAAACGCTGGTCGAGGGTGACAACGGGTGCGGCGGATTCAATCAGGTCGCAGTTAGCGCGGATGTAGAGTTCACGCTCCGCACGGGCAATAGCGTTGAGGCCAAGTGCGGCAAGAAGTGCACGCGCGGCAACATTCTTGGTCTCGTCCTGACCGAAACGCAGCTGACGCAGGGTGGCGAGGCTCAGAACCCAGGAACGGATGATACGACGGCATGCGACGGCGCCGGTTTCTTCGAGCGAGGGCGGGATGCTACCCAGGCCGATACCAGAGGCCGATACGTGAGCGGCATCCTTGTTCTTTGCCTTGGAAGCAGTCGCGATTGCATCACGGTTCTTCTTAATGTTTTTGGGGCTCAGTTCCGCTTCCTGGTCGTTGACCAATGATTCCATATCCTTGGGAGCAAGCTTTACGCTGGCGGCTACGGCGTCGACGCGGGCGCCGCCACGGCGTGCCTGTCGGTGTTCAGCACCAGGATCCTGGTCTGCGAGAACGCCGATGATTTCACCGACGAGGGCGCTACGCAGGCGAACCTGGTTGCTCTTGCGGGTGGAATCCCATGCGCCGAAGAGGAGTGCTGCGGGGGCGGTGTTGAGCAGTGCGCTCATGTCTGCGGGGGTGCAGTTGCGCAGTGCGCGGTACTGTTCGTTTTCGGTGACATGCTCACCATCGATGGTGCCGGCGCGGAAGTGGCCGTCGAAGACGCGGTGGGAGAGCTCCATGTCGGTGTATTCGACGGGGCCGTTTTCGGTCTGGTAGGTGACGACGGCGCGGGGAATCTTGACGGCTGCTTCGTCGCCGTACTGGCGGCCCTGTTCGATGGCGGCTTCTGCGCGGTTGAGTTCGGACTGCTTGCTGTCGATGAGGACGACGGTCTGAGGCTTGCCCTTGACAGCCTTCTCGGCGTCCTTGGAATCTTCTTCCTTCTTGGGTTCGTCCTGACCTTCAGGCTTCTCTACGATGTAGCGGGTTTCGTAGGCAAAGACGGACTTCTTGTCATCAACGAACTTGGCGGGTGCCACGGATGCGTGGGGGCCTGCTGCGGGTTCGAGTTCGGTGATGGAGGTGATGACGGAGCCGCCGCCGAGCTTGACGTTCTCGATAAGGTCGGCGAGGGTGATCACGTTCTGGGACATGGTTGTCTCCTTATATATTGGGTGCACGTTTGCTTCGATGCGTTGGACGTGCACGTTTACTTGTATAGCTTTAAGCTACCTTGCTTTCCCGAATAGTGCGCGTGTTTTCGTCACGTCACTGATTCGGTGTGCCGTTTCCTTCTTCCCCTGTGCTGTCACATCCCGTGTTTTGGGTGGTGACAGCACAGGGTATAGAAGGTATAGCGTAGCCACACAAGCGGTCAGTATGCAGGCAGATTGGGAGGCCCCTCCGTACTGCCGGTATACTGATTAGGTTATGTCTGCGGCAACAGGCATAACCACCGCTTGATGCGGTTTCACTATTTTGAACAAAAGCCGCCCGTTGCGCTTCGCGTAGCGGGCGGCTTTTTACTTCTTGTGAGTAGTCGGACCATATCCTTCACCTCCAAGGTTGGGGCTAGAGCTACTCCAGTGAGTTACTGAAGCAATCTCCAAACCAGTTGATGTCTCAACCATAGCATTAAGATTGCACCCAGACAAACCCCCTTCGAACTTCCCAAAAAATTTTAATATATAAATATTTGACCCTCCGCCAGTAAAATTACCAGCGAAGGGTCAAATTTTTAGAGAAAGCTCCGGCGATTTCCATCGCAGGAGAAGATAACAGCAATAAAGGCTTCCCAAAAAATTTTAATCCCTCAATGAAAGCTCGGGCTATACAGCACGGTAGAGATTTGCTCAGGAAAGAAGCACGAGAAGCCTCTGGAATATCAGCTGTTCCTCCATTATCCCTACCTCTCCTCTACGACGCAATCGGCTCTCTTCTCGGCTCATGACTTCACCATAGCGCTGTTACAGATTACGCGCATCCGATTTGGTCATTTCAGACTCAGATAGCGAGCAAGAGGAATCTACAGTGTGTGCCGCGCCTAGCCCATCTTCATGTTTTAAAGACGAAGCGCCCCGGTCTAGAAACCAATCTGGTTTCCAGAACGGGGCTACGTAACCCGCGTGAGACTTCCCAATTCGCGTTCAGAACCATAACGAAAACCCCACCCATGGTGGAGAAATCGGATAATGATAGGAAATATATTTTAGGAATACATTGCCTCAATGAAAGTCCCCACCCGGAGATGAAGAAATAGCTAGCTAAAACTAGCATGTTATGGCGTAGTAGAAACTGCTATGGCACGAGATTCTCGCAGATTACGTATCCAAAGTGTACATCACGCAGTATCTGTGTCTACCGCAGCATCGTCATCCAAAGGTGGAGAAATAAGCTGGCGGCGCCACCTACCCCTCTCAATGAAAGTCCCCACCCGAAGGCAGGGAAATCGGGGTAAGCCCAAGGTGCATAGGCTTAAAGTTTTTGCCTCAATGAAAGTCCCCGCCCGAAGGCGGGGAAATGACCCTCTGCAGCCACCCCTAAAACCGCTAGTCCCTGCCTCAATGAAAGTCCCCGCCCGAAGGCGGGGAAATTTCGCGCCAGGGCGAGAAATAGGCCCGCGCTCCACCAAAGCCTCAATGAAAGTCCCCGCCCGAAGGCAGGGAAATTAAGAAGAGGGTTTCGCCCGAGTCCACGCGCTGCATGCCTCAATGAAAGTCCCCGCCTGAAAGCAGGGAAATGGCGCCTGCGATGTAGTGGTAGGCTTCCATGTCGCCACCTCAATGAAAGTCCCCGCCCAAAGGCAGGGAAATGGGCCTGCGTGAAGCCAGGACGTGACAAATTGCTTGCCTCAATGAAAGTCCCCGCCAGAAGGCGGGAAATCAATGTATACCCAAGCAGCCAATCAGGCCTTTAAACACTATTGACAAGCCAAAACATCACGCGAGCGACACGCCAAGATTACGTCACGTGCCAGGTTCTCGCGGAGACAGACAAAGCCTCCAAAGGTCATTATCCCCACCTCTACTACCTGTCCGCAATCGAACTCGTCATTCCTCCGCTCCCCTGCCACGCCTCGCTAGCAAATGAGCATCGCACTGCTAGAGAATGAGCGCATCCGATTCGGTCACCTCTCGCGCACGGCCAATGTAGCTGAAGGTCGGCTCGTCAAGCCGGGCCAGCAGCCCCAGGTCGCAGAAGAGCACCGAATCCTCGTCCGGATCGATAAGTTCCTGAACTTCGTCTTTGATGCGTCGAACCTTGGCGGGGGCTGCATCCACAATGAAAACGCTGTACTGAATTCGGTCCCCATAACTGAGAATGAGCTTGGCCAGTTTGGCGCGCCGCCCGGCCCAGGTCCAGCCGAGTTCGGCGAGTGCGTCTTCTTTGAGCATGGTTGCGAAGTTGCCGAAGTAGAGCGAGGCGGCTTCACCTTCGAGGCCGAGAAGTTCCGGGATTGAGGTAGCCTGCGGCGTGTGCTTCTGGATGTCTCGCATGGTGCGGCATACATCTGCGGCGTGGCCGTTACGGCGTAGCAGGGTCGCTTGGTTTGCAACTTTGCTGGCAATCATGGCACTCGCTATAGGCAGGTGCCCCTGCGCTGAGAGGACGTGTTGTTGCACGCGGGCCAGGCCGTTCGGTCCGGTCCCGGGTTGGGACCAGCCGTAGACTCGGCCGGTGCTGGAGCACCAGATAATGGTGCAGTTGCGCCACATGAGTTCTCGTAGAAGCGCGGAGGAAACGTCAATGTTTCCATGAACAACGAGGCTGTGCACACGTTCGAGGGGTACGCTGCTGGTTGTTTCGCCGAGGTGCTGCACGATGAGGCGCCCTTGTTGGACGGTCGCTCTTGATCCTTGCGTGGTGAGGTGTGCTACTTGGCTGTCGGGGTTGCTGGCGACGACGCGCGTAATGTTTTCTTTTCCGTGGGATTCGTCGGGTAGACACACGGAGATATGGGAGCACCAGCTGCAGCGGGGTGAGTCTTCGAGGGGTTGCGGTGCTGTCGGGTTGTCGATGAGTGCGCGGGTGGTGTGTACGTATTCTTCTGCGGTGCGGGTGTCTTCATCTGAGATGTCGACGGGCACGGTTTTGTTGTGGTTGGTGAAGTGCACCGCGCATTCACTGACGGTTTCGCCAGCTTCTTCGAGGCAGATTTTTTGGAGGGCGAGCTGCACCCTGTGGGCTGGTGTGACGGAGGCGTTGCGGCGTACGGGTGTTGCTTTGTATTCGATGATGCGGGTAGAACCGTCTTCTTGGGGTTCGATAGCGTCGCACCGTCCGGTGAGCCCGAGACGTGTTGATGAGATCGTGACTGCGCGCTGTTGCGTGCCGCGGGATGTTTTGGGGTCGTCGACTCGTTTGTGGGCGGATTGCCCTTCTTGCATTTGTGAGGTGTCGGTCTTTTCACCGTTGGATTCAATCCATGCGCGGCGGGGGCAGTACACGGTGTGCATGACGAGTGAGATAGGAAGTTCGTCGCCTGCACTGTAAGGGGTAGACATCGGTGTCTCCTTGGTGTGAGCGAATATGGTGGGCAGTCAGCTTTGACTGCTTGGTTTTGAGGGTAGCACCACGGTGTGGTGTTTTGGCTTATCAGCGAGTTTATGACGCAGGGTCGGCGTGTTGAGTTTTCTGCTTGGAGGTGTGGATGAGGCGGGTAGCAGCTGGCGGGTGGGGTTTGCGGCTGGTGTTTTAGCCTGGTTGCTTCCTGCGCTGCGAAAAAGGAAAAGCTCCGTTCCTGGACTGTGATGGGTCCACGAACGGAGCAGAGAAAGGTTAGGGAAAGCCCCTCCAAAAAAGGAAAGGTTGAGGTGTTGCCCGCGCAAGCCGGGATGAGCCGCCCGCCTCAATGAAGGTCCCTACAAAACTGTAGGGAAATGCGCTACCGGGTCAGTGACTGCTGCCAAGATCAGGCCTCAATGAAAGCCCCTCCAATAAGGAAGGGAAATTTCGGGGATTTGGGGTGTGAACTGCCTCCCGTTTCTTGGACAACAAAACTAAAGTCCAAGAAACGGGAGGCTTTTCATGTCTGAGCATCTGGGATTAAGGCATGACCGTTTGCTTCGGGAACAGGCAGCGCAAATGTTTGAGAAGGGACGTGGCTATCGTTTGACCGCCAGCAGGCTTGGTGTGTCCGCCGAGACTGTGAGAGAGTGGCAGAAAATGTACCACGCAATCGGGAAGGACGGGCTTCTTGCCATGGGAGTAAAGCACACCAAATACGACTACGAGACCAAGGTCGCCGCAGCGGCGGCTGTGGTTGATGGTGGAATGAGCAAGCCTGAAGCGATGATGCGTTTCGGTATTGCAAGCACAACACCGTTGAAGCAATGGTGCAGGCTATACCGCCAGGGCGGCGCGCAGGCGCTTAAACCTAAACCCAAGGGCAGGCCGAAGGGGTCGGTGCGGGCGGTGCCACCAACGCGTGAGGAGGAACTCGAAGAGCGTGTGCGCAAGCTTGAGGCACAGGTGGCGTACCTAAAAAAATCGATTGCC
>NZ_KV808301.1:10825-11225 GCF_001812205.1 Rothia sp. HMSC069C10 | reverse complement strand
AACCAGAGTGCAGCTACGTCCCAAGGTCGCCCAAATCTTTTCACGAACCCCCAACGGGTGCGGTCACAGACAAGTAGCTATGTGCCTGCGCGCTGAGGAAGGGGTGCGCATCGCCGATAAGACGGTTTTGAAGATGATGCGTCAGATGGGGCTGCGTTGCGGTATACGCCGCGAGAGGGCTTACCGCAGGTACAACTCTTACAAGGGGGATGTGGGGCAAAGTTTTGAGAACATCATCGGTCGCGACTTCACGGCGACTGGTCCTTGGCAGAAGTTGGGCACCGATGTTACCGAGTTTAAGCTTTCCTTCGGTAAGGCCTATCTCGCTCCGGTTTATGACTTTGCCAGCAAGGAGATTGTTGCCCACTCCATCTCGATGTGCCCTAATCTTGCCCAGCAG
>NZ_KV808301.1:8165-10725 GCF_001812205.1 Rothia sp. HMSC069C10 | reverse complement strand
GGGGTGGCAGTATCAGCACGAGACCTACATCAGTATGCTCGCTGAGAACGGTTTGACCCAGAGCATGTCACGCAAAGGTAACTGCATCGATAACGGCGCCACTGAGCAAGTCTTTGGACACCTGAAGGACGAGTTTTTTCGCGGCCAAGACTGGCCAACTTTCGAGAGTTTCAAGGTTGACCTTGATGCCTATATTACGCATTGGAATACAGTAAGACGTCAAGTAAAGCTTAAGGGCCTGACTCCGGTAGAGTACCGGGATCAGGCCCTACGGGAAGCCGTGTAAGGGTTACTATTTAATGCGTCCAAGTTTCGGGGCGCAGTTCAGTGCTCCGTAGAGGGTAACGGCGCCTCAATGAAAGCCCCTCCAAAAAGGAAAGGGAAATCGTCCTCGCCCAGGTTGCAGACCGCGGCATCCCCATGCCTCAATGAAAGCCCTTCCAAAAAGGAAGGGAAATGCGGATTCCCAGAGACGCTGCGTGGGCATCTGGGTCGCCTCAATGAAAGTCTACACTTCAAGCTGCAGAACAAACGGTTCAGCAGCTATCCTGGACCATCACAACAGTCTGTCTTCTTGAAAATCCCCACAACCAAGTAGGGAAATAGGCGGGATATCCGTCCATGATGCAACCTGCAGAGCACCTCACTGAAAGTCCCCACAAAACTGTAGGGAAATGAACGCATCCGCTGCAGCGTGCGGCTTGTTGCCAAAGCCTCAATGAAAGCCCCTCCAAAAGGAAGGGAAATCAACTTTACCGCAAAAAGCGGCCCTCAGTCCACAGCCCTCAATGAAAGCCCTTCCGAAAAGGAAGGGAAATTCCGCCTGCCCACATGAAGTAACTACCGGGTGCGGTGCCTCAATGAAAGTCCTTCCGGAAAGGAAGGGAAATTCAGAGTCAAACGGCGACCCCAACGTCACCCAAAACGGGCCTCAATGAAAGCCCCTCCAGAAAGGAAGGGAAATGGATTCGTCAACGGACTGCTGCCCAAGCTCACCTTGCCTCAATGAAAGCCCTCCCAAAAAGGAAGGGAAATATAGATCCTCGCCGTCGTTGAACTCGCTGTTCGGCGCCTCAATGAAAGCCCTTCCGAAAAGGAAGGGAAATAAGTCGTTCATTAAGTCCGCCTGTGAAATCGCCGCTGCCTCAATGAAAGCCCTCCCGGAAAGGAAGGGAAATCTCAGAATATGCATCAGACTCACTGGATGCAAGAGGTGCCTCAATGAAAGCCTCTCCGGAAAGGACGGGAAATACTCACCACCCCGCCCCCGTATATGCCAAAAAACCCGCCTCAATGAAAGCCCCTCCAAAAAGGAAAGGAAATCCTGCCTCTATTGTAGGTGGCGAGCGGAATATCCGGGCCTCAATGAATGCCCTTCCCAAAAGGAAGGGAAATAATTCCGTTTTGTGCGGGGCTGGCGGTAGTTGTCCGCCTCAATGAAAGCCCTTCCCAAGAGGAAGGGAAGTCCTGCTCCAGACCCTCCTGACGGGTCGGCAAATAGCCCGCCTCAATGAAAGCCCCTCCGAAGAGGAAGGGAAATACCCGAGCCGAAGACGCAACCTTTCGGCACTATGGCACCTCCATGAAAGCCCTTCCCAAAAAGGAAAGGAAATACCGTTGCACTCAGGGAAATAATAGCGGAGCACCTCGCCTCTATGAAAGTCCCTACGAAATTGTAGGGAAAATGCGGTCTTCAAGGGCACCGCTGACAAAACGCACGCGTCTCAATGAAAGCCCCTCCGAAATGGAAGGGAAATCAAGATGACCGCGGGACCGCTTGTTCTGTACCTTGAGGCCTCAATGAAAGCCCTTCCGAAAAGGAAGGGAAATAGCGTAAACATGGATGCCTTCGAGCTAGACCACCTGCCTCAATGAAAGCCCCTCCAAAAAGGAAGGGAGAATAATTTTGTCCCATGACGCCGTACATTTTGCCGTTTCCGGCGCCTCAATGAAAGTCTCCTCTAGAAAGCGAAGAAATGCCGGTCCAGTGGAAGAACCTGCCGCGGTCGATGTTGCCTCAATGAAAGCTCGTCCGAAAAAAGAAAGGAAGGGAAATATGGTAGGGCAAGCAGCAAGAGATAAAAGCGATGGGGCCTCAATGAAAGCCCTTCTGAAAAGGAAGGGAAATTCTCAGGGTGAGCTTTGACATCCTTAATTGTAGCGCGGCCTCAATGAAAGCCCCTCCGGTTAGGAAGGGAAATGAGCATCTGCGCGCTGGGATTGATGACCACGCCAAGGCACCTCAATGAAAGTCCCTCCAACAAGGAATGGAAATCCCAGATAGAGACCTCAGATATGCCGCCACTGTCGCAGAGCCTCAATGAAAGCCCTTCCCAGAAGGAAGGGAAATCAGAGACGCATCCACGAGGCGGTTGTAGACACGCGCCCCTCAATGAAAGCCCTTCCCAGAAGGAAGGGAAATATTTTTGTTTCCATCGCCACGCCCATTCTGTTGATGCCTCAATGAAAGCCCCTCCAAAAAGGAAGGGAAATCTGCGTTGGCTCGTGAGGGCATGCTCGGCGAATCTGACCCTCAATGAAAGTCCCTCCGAAAAGGAAG
>NZ_KV808301.1:7823-8065 GCF_001812205.1 Rothia sp. HMSC069C10 | reverse complement strand
AAAGTCCCTCCGAAAAGGAAGGGAAATCCGGGCGCGTACCTCGTCTTCATGCTCAGAGAAAGAAGCCTCAATGAAAGTCCCTCCGAAAAGGAAGGGAAATCGCCGGGCCAGGGGGTGCCGCCGTGCTCACCGGGGAAGCCTCAATGAAAGTCCCTCCGAAAAGGAAGGGAAATTGGCGTCGATTGGCAAGATGTCTATCCGTGTTTTTCCGGCCCTCAATGAAAGTCCCTCCGAAAAGGAAG
>NZ_KV808301.1:7493-7723 GCF_001812205.1 Rothia sp. HMSC069C10 | reverse complement strand
TCCTTTTCGGAGGGACTTTCATTGAGGCTGCCGATGATGGAACGGCCCGGCAGAGTCAAAGGTTTCCCTTCCTTTTCGGAGGGACTTTCATTGAGGCGCACAGGCACAGCCTATGCAGGGTGGCTATGCTCAGGTTTCCCTTCCTTTTCGGAGGGACTTTCATTGAGGCAGGGTAAGAAATCAACCTCTTCCCCCTTTGAAAATTTCCCTTCCTTTTCGGAGGGACTTTC
>NZ_KV808301.1:6722-7393 GCF_001812205.1 Rothia sp. HMSC069C10 | reverse complement strand
TGAAAGTCCCTCCGAAAAGGAAGGGAAATGAGGGTCTAGGGAGCCTGATTTGTCTCTGGATTTTCAGGCCTCAATGAAAGTCCCTCCGAAAAGGAAGGGAAATCCAGCCCGGGACCCGGCAACACCTTTTGCGAAGGCCTCAATGAAAGTCCCTCCGAAAAGGAAGGGAAATACAATCCATTCAAAGACGGGCTTAACAACATTTTCGCCTCAATGAAAGTCCCTCCGAAAAGGAAGGGAAATTTGTCACCTCGTACCCCTGAGCGTGAGCGCGATCAAGCCTCAATGAAAGTCCCTCCGAAAAGGAAGGGAAATCAGGCCGTACCGTCTCCACATCCAAACCAGGCAAGAAGCCTCAATGAAAGTCCCTCCGAAAAGGAAGGGAAATACGTCAGGGGAGCCGCTACGATATTCACATCAACTAAGCCTCAATGAAAGTCCCTCCGAAAAGGAAGGGAAATACGGCGACGCATACGCCCACAAGAACTAGCACCGCACGCCTCAATGAAAGTCCCTCCGAAAAGGAAGGGAAATTGCTCATGTGGAATGGTATGTGATTTTCTTACGTGTTGCCTCAATGAAAGTCCCTCCGAAAAGGAAGGGAAATTGATCAGGCAGGTTTCACCCCCGGGACCGATGCCTGGCCTCAATGAAAGTCCCTCCGAAAAGGA
>NZ_KV808301.1:6312-6622 GCF_001812205.1 Rothia sp. HMSC069C10 | reverse complement strand
AAAGTCCCTCCGAAAAGGAAGGGAAATCCCGTTATATCCCTAGTCGCTTTCGGTAACTCTACCTGCCTCAATGAAAGTCCCTCCGAAAAGGAAGGGAAATCCGCTGGCTTCAATTTCCTGCCGCTTCTTGTCGTGAAAGCCTCAATGAAAGTCCCTCCGAAAAGGAAGGGAAATCATGGGATTCTTCGACAGCCTTGTTCAGAGCCTCAAGCCTCAATGAAAGTCCCTCCGAAAAGGAAGGGAAATCAGTGAACCAGGCTTCGGCGGCGGTCTGAGTGAACAGCCTCAATGAAAGTCCCTCCGAAAAGGA
>NZ_KV808301.1:2020-6212 GCF_001812205.1 Rothia sp. HMSC069C10 | reverse complement strand
TGAAAGTCCCTCCGAAAAGGAAGGGAAATGGCTCCACCTTCAAATTCAAGGCTAAATCCACCACCGGCCTCAATGAAAGTCCCTCCGAAAAGGAAGGGAAATCCCCAGCGAGTAGAGAATAATGACGGCGACTCCGGCCTCAATGAAAGTCCCTCCGAAAAGGAAGGGAAATATCCGCAAAGACCATGAATGGCAACCCCCAAGTTTGGCCTCAATGAAAGTCCCTCCGAAAAGGAAGGGAAATAGCTACCCGAAAATAGCCCGCAACCATGCGGCAGAAACGGGTGCTTCGCGAGAACCTCGTGGAGGCTACACGCAAAATTATACACTCCAACCTCATCTACCCCCGCATAACTCCCTGGCAAGGGAAGAAACCATGCGAGCGACACGCCATGTTCCCGTCACGTACCAGGTTCTCGCTCACACAAAGACCCCCGCCGGGTGCTTCCTAAGCGACCCGGCGAGGGTCTTCACGTATGAGAGGGGTTGGCGCGGTTCAGGTAAACCAGACTAACCAAGCTAACCATGCAAACCGCGCGAGCTTCGAGTCTCACGGGACTAGAAAGAACAGCGCATCAAAACCCGAGCCGGCCAAAGCTCGGCCCCGGCGAACAGCGGAACTAGCGCTCCGCCTCCTCACCCAGCATGCCCTCACGAGCCAACGCAGTCAAACGAGACACCGCACGGAAATACTTCTTCTGATAACCACCAGCCAGCATCTCCTCAGTAAATACCTTGTCAAAAGGCACACCCGAAGAAACAATCGGCAAGTCCTTGTCATACAGGCGGTCAGCCAACACCACAAAACGCAGCGCCACCGACTGCTCAGTAATCGGGTGAACATCACGCCACGCAATACCATCCAGGCCATCAATCAGCTGACGGTAACGCGACGGGTGCACCTTCGCCAGGTGCTCCACCAGGTCAGCGAAGTTATCAACACCAACAGTCTGGCCGCCGAACACTTCCTCAACCTTCGCATCAAACGCATCATCAGCAACAGGCTCCGGCGCAGCAGGCAGGCCACGATGACGGAAATCCTCACCATCCACACGGTGCACCTCAAACTGCGAAGCAAGCACCTGAATCTCACGCTTAAAATCCTCAGCCGCAAAACGACCCTCACCCAGCGCACCCGGCAGAGTGTTCGACGTCGCCACAAGCTTCACGCCAGCATCCGCCAGCTCACGCATCAGACGAGACATGAGCACAGTATCACCCGGATCATCCAGCTCAAACTCGTCAATACACACCAGCTTATAGCTGCTCAACGCCTCAACCGTCTTACGGAACGTCAACGCACCCACCAGGTTCGTGTACTCCACAAAAGTACCGAACGCCTTCGGGCCATCCACATAATGCCACAGCGACGCCAACAAGTGAGTCTTACCCACACCAAAACCGCCGTCAAGGTACAGGCCAGCCTTCGTCGAATCCTTCTTCTTGCCACCAAACAGGCGACCAAAGAAACCGGCACCAGCGCCGCCACCATTAATCTTGTCACCAAAATCCTTCAGCTTCTGCACAGCCTCAGCCTGCGACGGCTGATTCGGATCAGGAATGTAGCTATCAAAAGACACTTCACCAAAACGCTCAGAGGGGCGGAAACCCGCCAGCAACTCATCAGCAGAAACGCGAGGGATGCGGTCGGTCAAGTGTACGGTCGTGGTGGGCACAAAAACTCTTTTCTTCAGTGACGGCGATGTGACTTCCGCTTTAAGTGTAGTACTGTCTAACACCCCGCGTGAGCCGCATGAGTTGCCCGCCACATTGCGGGCGCAGGGAGGGGCGGCGGCGGGGTGCGGGGCCGCTCTGTTTTGCTTGGGCCGCTCAGTGCCAGTGGAGGTACTGCTCAGTACCGGTGGAGGTTCGGTCATGACCTAGCAATTTCAGTCATGACTTAGCGTCTTTCGTAATGATTAAAACCCCAGCCTGAAGTCACTAACCCATTACCGAAAAACTAAGTCATTACCGACTCCCGCCCGCATATCCGACGCAGACCCAAATTCGGTAATGGGTTACGGATTTGTGCCATAGGTTAGTGTCTTTGGCCGTAGTTAAAAACCACGGTCGAAGACGCTAAACCATGGCACAAATTCTGCCGGGGCGGGGCCTCCGTGAGTGTAGATTTATTTGATGCATAAAGCATTGATATGTCCGAATAATGACGTTCAGATACTATTGCACTCAAAGCAACACAAATAGACACAAAGATGCGGTAGGGTGGTAACTGTAGTGTTCCATAACGCATTGATGCGTTTGTTGGGTGCGCTACGGGGCTGTTTTCCTTCCGGTGGTCAGCTTGACCTGTAAATAATGGCCTGACATGCACATATATCACACCGTCACCGATGATAGGAGCGTATCTTCTATGGATTCGACCATTTTCAATCGCCGTACCCTGTTGGGTAGTGGCACACTTGTGGGACTGGGTGCCCTGCTTGCGGCGTGTGGCCAGCAGGCAAATAACGAGGCGGCAGCTACCGCCTCCGCAGCACCGAGCGAGACTGCTTCGGCGTCTGCGGCGGTATCTGAGTCTGCATCCGTTTCGGCTACTCCAAGTCCGGTCATTACCCGCGGCTACTCTGGCGGGTCGAAGGCACCCGATGGTGAGTACCGTAAGGCAGACGGCAAAGGTCCTGCTCAGAATGTTCCTCTTCCGAAAGCCGAGCCGCAACAGTACCCCGAAACCTTCGCTGGACTCCGTGAGATGATGCGTGACTGGATTAAGGCACGCAACTACGGTATCCAGACCGGTGATATGCAGTATGTATGGCCCTACATGCTGGACGCTTTTGATGAGGACATTAAATTCCTGCACTACATCGAGGATCTTTACAAAAGCGGTGGCTGGGTTATCGAAGGCACCTCAGAATACCAGGCCGAAAGCGATTTGATGTATGACGAAGAAGCCAAAGAATATTGGACTCTCACGCGACGCTTGTGGACTTATGGCATGTACGTAAACCCCAATGGCAAGGTGTATGAGCGTACTAATACCAGCAACGAAAATGAAATATTTATGTTCCGCTATAAGTATCAGAATGGCTACTGGCGACTCTCGGAGCATCGCTCGAATAAGGAGCTACGTGAGCAGGGAATTATCAAATAATGGCCAATAAATTTTCAGGGATTCTAGGAATAACTGTTATTTCTGCGCTCATACTACCCCTTGGCACGTCAGCTGTTGCACTAGAAGATACTTCAAATAACGACAGTCACAGCATCACAGACCATAGCGCCACTCCACCAGCTACAGAGATTGGAAATGAGGGACTAGATTCCGAAGCGCAGGTCGATTTACCACCTCAGCAGGCGGAATCCGAACTCGTAGCTCGAGCGGAGAGCAAACAGAAATCTTTTGAAGAAAGCCATCATCTCATGCATGATGGTCAAGGAAACCAATTCTATGCCTCAATTGAAGACAAGGACTCCTGCGTCACCGCTGATCATCAGCCAGGACAGTACTTCCGTACCTGGATGCAGCCTGACGACGGCAACGACTACACCGGTTACTACAATACCTCCGGCATCGGAACCTACTGCAACCCAGTAGAATCCCGCACCCTAACCGCCAATAACCCCGGAGAGCCTCGTAAACCTAGCCATGCTGAAATGCTTCAAGAAATTGAAGACAAATTCGCCAACACTGATATCCGACCCCCTATCCTGAAGCAGTCCTATAACTCCGGTAACGGCACCGGCAGAGCTAAAGGTGACCCGAATATCTATAAGGGCGACAACGTCAATTTCTACGCTGAAGCTCCCACCGCTTATTGGGAAGGTGAGCTTTCGGCTGGTCACGTTGAAATCGAGTCTTATCCGGTGCAGATGACCGTCCAGTACGGCAACGGTGACGAGGGCACGTCTTACACCATCGGCGAGCCCATCTACCCGAAGTCAGGCTCGAAAGCACGACCGACTGCGACCAGCTATGCATATAAGCGTTCGGGTAACTTCCACGCCTACGCAACGGTCTCTTATGCTGGCCGGTACCGCGTCAATGGTGGCCCATGGCAGGCGATGCGTACTGTCATCAAGAAGGACACTGCTGAACCGCTGCTGATTCGTGTGTGGTGGGTTGATGTGGGCCGTGTCGGCGGCACCTGCGCCGAAGATGATACTCGTTGGGGCTGCAAGAATGACCCGACGATGGGCAAGCAGGATAACCCGAACCCGCGCCTGCGCAAGG
>NZ_KV808301.1:0-1920 GCF_001812205.1 Rothia sp. HMSC069C10 | reverse complement strand
GGATAACCCGAACCCGCGCCTGCGCAAGGCTGATATTCGTACCGGTCAGCGTTGGCACCTAAATGACAATGGTGACGGGGATACAGAGTATTCACTGCACCGCGACTGGCCTGATATGTAAGACCGTTCCCCCGCCGTGGGTCTTACGTTGAGAAGCCACATGTTCGCCGAGAAGCCACTTCTTTCGTGGCTTTTCGAAATGCATGTGGCTTCTCAGCTATCGGGGTCCTTCCCTTCGGCTGGTTAGTCTTCCGGTTTCTAACCAGCCCCCCCCTCTTCACACACCACACCGATATGAGGAATACAATTCCATGACTTCCACCATTTTGACCCGCCGCGGACTGCTGGGCAGCGGCGCATTTGTGGGCATCGGTGCCCTGCTTGCGGCGTGCGGCCAACAGGCTGTTAATGAGGCGAGCGTGCCAGCTACTGCAGTAAACTCGCCGGGTGAGACTGCATCAGCTACGATTTCTGAGTCGCCTTCGGTGAGTGCCACCCCGAGAGTAACTCGCGGGTATTCAGGTAACTCCAAAGCCCCGGATGGTGAGTACCGTAAAGCCGATGAGTACGGCCCTGCGCAGAATGTTCCCAAGCCTCGTAATGAGCCGGCTCAGTACCCCGAGACTGAACAAGGCCTCTACCGTATGATGAAGGACTGGGTTGTGGCGCACAACTACGCGATCCAGACCGGTGACTGCTCCTACGCGTTCAAATATGTAACGGAAGATGCAGAAGAATATGAGTTCTACCTGTATATTCAGGGTCTTTACCAGCGCGGAGGATAGACTGTTGATGGTCTGGATAGCTACCAGCCAGAAGGCCCGCTTATCTACGACGAAGCAAAGAAAATGTATCGTATGAAGCATCGTCGGTTCTGGAGCAGCGTTATGTACGTTGAATCTAATGGTCACCTCACAATGCAGGCTAACACTGAGACTAGTGACGATACTTTCTATTTCCTTTTCACCTACTCTGATGGCTATTGGAAGATTGCTGGAAGTAAATCAATTGAGGAAATAGATAGCTAGCAATAGTCTCTTTCTTCAATTCACACACCACACCGACAGAAGGAATTTACTTCCATGACTTCCGTTATTTTGAACCGCCGCGCACTGTTGGGTAGCGGCGCTCTTGTGGGCCTGGGGGCCCTGCTTGCAGCGTGCGGCCAGCAAGCCACCAACGAGGCGAGCGCGTCGGCTGCAGCATCTGAGGCACCTTCGGCAAGCGCTACTCCATCTACTGTTCGCGGCTACTCGGGCGGATCCAAGGCACCCGATGGAGAGTACCGAAAGGCCGACAAATACGGCCCAGCCCAGAACGTACCGAAACCCAGCCTCCCCGAAGAAGGCTACAACGAAAAGTCTCTAGAAGGCCTACGTAAAACATTTGACGCATGGGTCCAGTGGGGAAACTACGGTATCCAGACTGGTGACTATGCAAAGGCACGAGAATTCATCTCGCCTAATTTCAGCTCCGAATTAGAAGCCTACGAAAGCGTCGAAAAACTATACAGGCGCGGCGGATGGGTTATCGACGGTATCGAAAAATTTACAGCTGATGGGTCGCCTTGGTCCGAAGACGGCGAAACATATTTCTGGAAAATGTATCGTAACTGGAATCAGGAAATCCACGTTGAACCAGACGGTAAATGGACTGCGTGGGATAACGAGGATAAAACTAACGATACTCTCAAAGTCAAAATGAAACATGACGGCCAAAAGTGGTCAATTCTAGACTTCGAAGAATTCAACGTCTAAGCAGCATTCACCTTTTACACACCACACCGATATAAGGAATACGTTTCCATGGCTTCCACTCTTTTGACCCGCCGCGCAATGACATGCAGTATGTATGGCCCTATATGCTGGATACCTACGAGAAGGATATTAAGGGCTCTTCAGAGTTGAGTGTGGTTGGAGG
>NZ_KV808300.1:51118-93961 GCF_001812205.1 Rothia sp. HMSC069C10 | reverse complement strand
AAAGCCTCCTGTTTCTTGGACTTTATTTTCATTGTCCAAGAAACGGGAGGCAGTTCAAATGCGGGGCGGGGGCTTAGTTATCGGTGAGGCGGATGCGGTGGTAGGGTACCGCTTCTCCCCCGGTGTAGGTGGTTCCGGGCGCCAGCTCGATGAGCACGTCCGCCTGGGCGGCGCGGTGCAGCAGGTGCGAGCCTGAGAGGACGTCCGGGTAGAGCTCCACCCGGTAGGTTCCGGGTTCCACCTCGACCATGGCGAGGGTGCCGCGCAGGAACTGGCGTTTGGCCGCCGGTGCGGTGAGCGGGGTTTCGGTGACGAGCACGCCTCGCGGTGCGTTATTCAAGGTCGCTTGTTCGGAGGCGACCGCGTAGGGCACACCGTAGGGACCGCCAGCACGCAGGTAGGGGCGCAGAATCAGCGCGTACGAGATGAGCGTGCTCACTGGGTTTCCGGGGAAGGAGATCATGGGCACGCGGTGGCCCTTGAAGTCGAGCAGGTTCACGCCCTGGGGGCCGCCGGGCTGCTGGCTGACGTGGCCAAACCAGGAGACGGGCACCAGAATATCGGCTTCGTGTGCCTTGGCGATGGCGTTACGGACCACCTCGTATTTGCCGTGGCTAATACCACCCGAGGTGATGATGATGTCCGGTTTGAAGCTCTCGTACTCTGCTACGAGGCGGTGCACCAGCTCTACCGGGTCGTCACCGATAGCGATGCGGCGCACCTCCGCTCCGTCTTCGCGGAGCATGGCGGTGAGCATGGGTCCGTTGGCGTCAAAAATCTGGCCCTGGCCAAGTTCCTGAGTGGTGGCGCTTCCATCTTCTTCAACGCCGGAGAGGATCTCGTCGCCGCCGGTGCACACGAGCACGCGAGGACCAGCCGCAACGGTCAGGCGTGCGTAGCCCTGGGATGCGAGCGCACCAAGCATGGCGGGGGTGATGCGTTCACCGGCGCGTGCGAGGACCTGGCCGGTGACGACGTCTTCACCGCGGCGGCGCACGAACTGCCCGGGCTTGCCGGGGGCAAGTTTGACCTTTTCGCTGGGGCGGCCGAAGGATTCGGGCAGGTCGGGGTATTCGATGCGTTCGGACTGTTCGACGGCAATAACGGCGTCGTAGCCCTTGGGCATGGGCGCGCCGGTCATGATGGGGTAGGTCAGGTCGTCGGAGGAGCGGGAACGCTGCAGGGGGCGGCCGGCGGGGATTTCGCGTCCGACGGTGAAGATGCGGTCTTCGCGTCCTGCGGCTTCAGCGGTGAGGGCGTAGCCGTCCATTTGGGAGTTGTCGAAGCTGGGTACGTCCATACGTGCGGTGACGTCTTGGGCGAGGATGCGTCCTGCCGCATGGTAGAGGGGAACCGTTTCTGCTGTGCCGATGAAGACTTCGCGTAGCAGGAGCGCCAGGTAGGCGCGGTATTCTTCGGTGCTAGGGGTTCCATTGAATTCGGGGGAAATCATGGCGGTTCCAATCGTGCGGCGGCGGTTATGACTAGTGTAGGTGTGTGTTTGTGGACTGGTAAATGCAGTTTTGCCTAAGGACCGGTGTGTGCCGGCCGGTATGTGGGGCAAGTGACGAAGCGGCTTATCGGGTGCTTTCGCGTAGTTTTTTGAGGGCACGGATCAGGCCGAGGACCCCGAAGATTCCTAAGTAGAGGCTGATGAGTATCAGGGCGCTTCCGAGGGCGCTGGGGATGTCGCTGCTGTTGATGGCTAGGTCGATGGCGAGGGGTATGGTTTGGGTTTTTCCTTGGACGTTGCCGGCGAAGGTGACGGTTGCGCCGTATTCACCAAGCGCTCGGGCGAAGGAGAGAAGGAAGGCGGTGGCGAGGCCGGGCGCGGCGAGGGGCAGGAGCACTTTGAAGGTGATTTCTGCGGGTTTAGCGCCTTCGACGAGGGCGATTTCTTCGTATTCGCGGGGAATAGCCTGCAGGGTGGTGACTGCGGTGGCAACGAAGAAGGGTAGGGCGACGAAGACCTGGGCGATAATCACCGCGTTGGGGGTGAAGGGGATGGAGATTCCTGCCTGGTAGAGGTAGGTGCCGATCATGCCTTTGCGTCCCCAGAAGAAGAGCAGTCCGAGGCCGGAGACGACCGGGGAGAGAATCACCGGGGTGTAGATGATGGCGTAGAGAACTGACCCGAATCGGTGCAACCGCGAGCGGTTGAGCACTTTGGAGAGCACGAGCGCCAGGGGTGCGCCGAGAAGGCCACAGATAAGGGTGGAGGCGGCAGCGGTGCCTAGCGAGAGGTTCGCCGCCCCGAGCACCTGCGGGGTGAAGATGCTGCCGAGCTGGCTCCAGGGGATGTTGAGAAAGAGCCCGAGAAGCGGACCCGCGATGAGGAAAATACCCAGCGACGCCGGAACCAGGAAGAGCACAGGCACGGAGGCGAAGAGGCTGCTCCCGGGCGTGCTTGAGGCGCCGACGCGGCGGCGAGTGGTTGCGGTGCTGTCTGTCATGGGTATTTCTCGGCGTATTTCTTCGGGGTCTTGAGAGCGCGGCAGGAGACGCGTTCAGGATGCGGCGGCTTGCTCGTTGAGCGTGCCGCCGCATCCTGCGGACGCCCGTTCCGTGTTCCGGGTTTCAGCGGTGCGGAACGGCGCTAGCGTTATTTTGCGGTGCTGAAGCCGTAGTCGGTGAGGATCTTCTTCGCCTCGTCGGAGGTCTTCAGCCATTCGTTGAACTTCTTCGCGGCTTCGGAGGAGGAGCCGGTCTTGCTCAGCGCTGCGGGGTATTCGTTGCGTTCCACGTCAGTCAGCTCAACGGAGCCGAGGTTGGCGCCCTTCTTCTTGGCTGCGGCGAGGTCGGTGGTGTAGATGAAGCCCGCGTCGGCGTTACCGGTGGTGACCTTGGTTGCTACGTCGGTGACCTTGCTTTCGGTGGTTGCGTTCTTGAGGGTGATGTCGTGCTTCTTCAGTTCCTGGTGGGCGATGGTGCCGCAGGGAACGTCTTCCTTGCAGACTGCGACGACGCCTTCGGTGGTCTTGAGGTCGTCGAGGCTGTTGATCTTACCGGGGTTACCTTCGGCGGTGACGAGCACGAGCTTGTTGGTGACCAGAACGTTGGTTTCGGAAGCCGAGAACTGGTCAAGCTTCTTTGCCTTGTCCATGTTCTTGGTGTCTGCGGTGATGAGCAGGTCGGGGGTTGCGCCCTGCTCAATCTGGTTGACGAGCTTTGCGGAGCCCTCGTAGACGAAGGTGACGTCTACGCCGGGGTTGGCGGCTTCGTATGCCTTTTCGAGGTCTGCACCGGCGTTGTTCAGGGAGGCTGCGGCGAAGACTTCGACCTTGCCGGAGGCAGCCTGGCTACTCGATGCGGAGGCAGTGGACGAAGAGGAGCTCTGGGTGGCGCCGCATCCGGTGAGGGCGAGGGTTGCTGCCGCGAGCGCGCTGAGGGCTGCGAGGGGGCTCTTCATGAAATTTGTTTCCTTGGTTAGTTCGTACTGCTATTGAAGGTGAGGTGCGTCCATGTGCGGGCTCTGTATGACGTTCCGTGTACGTCCCTAGCTTGTACACGCGGCGTTACTTCGTCGTGGTTGTCTGCCGTGGCGCAGTTGTAACTTACCCTGCACACACTATGTACGGGGCGCCGGAACATGGAATAATCATATTGTCACCTGAAATATGCAAATTTTCCACATAGGTTTTACATGGCGTACACGGCAAATTCGGCCTCTTCTGAGCTCATTGCGGGCCCAACGTTAAGCACCTTATCTTCTGCGGAGGGTAACGGGGCTGCTTTTATTACGCCCGAAAAATCTGAGAGTGGCGTAAAGGTCGAGCGTAAGCTCCCGAATATTACAAACAGCGGTCCGCTCTTGGACCGTTGGGGTCGCGTGGCGACTGATCTTCGTATCTCTCTGACCGATAAATGTAATCTTCGTTGCATTTATTGCATGCCGGCGGATGGTTTGCAGTGGCTTCCCAAGGAGAATCTGCTCTCCGCCGAGGAGATTGCGCGCCTTGCCGATATTGCGATTACTGAGCTGGGCGTGGAGGAGATCCGCTTTACCGGTGGCGAGCCGCTGGTGCGCGCCGATTTGGTGGACATTATTTCCCGTATCCATCAGGCGCATCCGGATGTTCCGCTTGCTATTACAACGAACGGTATTGGTTTGGAGAAGCGTGCCGCCGCCCTGGCGGAGGCTGGTCTGACCCGCATCAATGTTTCTCTGGATACGATTTGCCGTGAAACCTTTGCCGAGTTGACCCGCCGCGATAAGCTCGATGCCGTGCTCAAGGGTATTGACGGTGCTGCCGAGGCTGGTCTGTGGCCCATCAAGATTAATGCTGTGCTGATGCCGGGTCTGAATGATGATCAGGCTCCGGAGCTTCTGCGCTGGGCATTGGCGGGCGGTTATCAGCTGCGTTTTATTGAGCAGATGCCGCTGGATGCCGATAACCGTTGGACCCGTGAGGGCACGATTACTGCCGCTGAGATTCGCGAGAAACTGTCGGCTGAGTACGTTCTAGGTTCGGTGGCTGAGGCTCGCGGCGACTCCCCCGCTCAGCTGTGGGAGGTGTACCCGCTCGGCACTGCCCTGGATGAGGCGGGCTTCCCGGCTGACGACACCGAGTCGCTGGGCCGTGTGGGCATTATCGCTTCGGTGACGGAGTCGTTCTGCAATGCGTGCACTCGTACCCGTCTGACGGCGGACGGCAAGATTCGCTCGTGCTTGTTCTCTGACACTGAGACTGATCTAATGCAGCTTCTACGCTCCGGCGCTGACGATCAGCAGCTGGCTCTACGTTGGCGTGAGGGCATGTGGTTTAAGCCGCGCGCTCACGGCAAGGAAGACGCTGACTTCGATATTGAGGAGTTCGCCAAGGCGAGCCGCTCGATGAGCGCTATTGGTGGCTAAGGAAGCTACCCTATTTATTAGCCGGATATACAGCCAAATATGCGTGGGACAAGGTCTTTTACTGGCACCTTACCCCCTGGCTTTCGGCTACCCTACTCAGAGTTTGATCAAGGATTGAGGAGCATTATGCAGGTTCATTTTTTCGCTGCCGCGCGTTCTGCGGCGGGTACCGCGCAGCTGTCGGTGCCCCTGGCTGAGCTGTCGTCTGCAACTCTTGGCGCGCTGATTGAGCATCTGGGCCAGAGCTTGGAGGGCACAACCCCTTCGGGTCTGACTCTTGCGCAGGTCATGGAGCAGTGCTCGTTCCTGGTCAACGGTGCCCGTTCTGATGCGCAGGCTCCGCTGCAGGATGCCGATCGTGTGGACGTTCTGCCTCCCTTTGCGGGTGGATAATGCGGGCGGATCAGATGCCCGGTTCGGAGCTTCCCGCTGAGGGTGATTTTTCGTGCGCCGCGGTCGTTGTTGCCGGAGGTGCTTCTCGCCGCCTGAACCACGTTCCGAAGGCGTCCCTGTCTGACGGCACGAGCACCCTGCTGGATTGCGCCCTGGAGGCGGTGGCGAGCGCGTCCCCGCGCGTGGTGGTGGGTCCTGAGAGCTTGCCGTTGCCGTCGGGGGTGTTGCACACTCGTGAGGATCCGCCGTTTTCGGGTCCTGCCGCTGCGATTCATGCCGGGTTGGAGTGTATTGCGACGGATTGCGAGCGCTCGCAGGCGCCGCTGCCGAGCTGGTGCCTGATTTTAGGCGTAGATACTCCGCGTATTGCTCCGGCGGTTCAGCAGTTACTTACCGCCGCGCGGGGTGCCGAGCAGGCCGCGACCGCTACCCCCTCCCCCACCGATTCTGAAGCGCCCAACGATTCTGAAGCATCTGCAGGTTTCTGGGGTGTTTCTGAGGGCATCTATCAGCCGCTGGTGGGTATTTACCGTTTTGAGGCGATCCGTTCGGTCTTTTCGACCGGCACGACTGACGCTTCTGTTCGTTCTTTTTTGCGCCGTTTGAACCCCGCGGCGGTGGAGATGTCTGCCGCTGATACCGCCGATGTTGATACGTGGGAGCAGGCGCAGGCTCTTGGCTATACAACTTCGCTCTGGTCGAGTTATTAGCACGAGTTTATTAGCATCTGAGGCGCGCGGGAGCGCTAGTTGCCAAGCTACGAGTACCCTAGTGGTAGGTCTCAGTTCTTAACGCCCGACCGGGCGATGTTTTTGAGCTCGCGCGCTGTTGCGCGTCCCGCACACACTTTTACGAGGTACGATGTCTCACCATATTCCTTCTGTTTCGTGGCAGCAGGCCCGTCAGATTCTGCATGAGGAGGGCCAGCAGGTTGCGCCCCATGTTAAGACGGAATCTTTGCCGCTGTTGGCGACGATTGGCCATTATTTGGCGGCCGATATTTATTCGGTGATGCCGGTGCCCCACTACAGCTCTTCCGCGATGGACGGTTACGCTGTGGCGGGTGTGCCTCCGTGGCGTCTGGTAACGCCGGCGTATCCGGAGGATTCTCGCGCGAATATTCACCGTCTGACGGTGCCGATTGTTCCGGGTGAGGCGACCCCGATTCTGACGGGCGGTTTAATCCCGGAGGGTGCCGAGGCGATTGTGCGTGAGGAGCATTCCCGCCTGTATGAGGGTGCGGAGGGTTCTTCGCGTCCGGGCATGGGTTCCCATTTGGAGACTCAGGCGAGCATTCATTACTTGGATATGGCGGAAGGTTTTGAGCCTCCGGCACCGGGTGCTGATATTCGCCATGCTGGTGCTGAGCTGGAGCGTGGCGAGCTGTTGGCGCGCCACGGTGACCGTGTGTCTGCTCGTATGGCTGCGTTTTTGGGCACGAATGGTTTTGATGAGTTGCCGGTGTATGCTCCGATTCCGGTGCGTTGCGCGTTTACGGGTAATGAGGTCATTACGTTTGGTGTGCCTGCGCCGGGTCAGGTGCGTGATGCGTTTGGCGGCTTTATGGAGCATGCGATTATTTCTGCGGGCTGCGAGGCGCGCCCTTCAATTCGTCTGGCGGATGTTGAGTCCGAGTTCCGCACATTCTTGTCTACGTCGACGGCTCGTGTGCTGGTGTTTACGGGCGGGTCAAGCACCTCGGGTGTTGATTTGGTGCGTAAAGTGCTCAACGATATGGGCGCAACCTATCTGTTTGAGTCGGTGGATGTGCGTCCGGGTCATCCTGCGTTGGCTGCGCGTTTGCCGGTTCCGGAGACGGGCCCGAATTCGGGTCGTGAGCGTTTTGTGTTGGGTCTTCCGGGTAATCCTTTGGCTGCGTACACGGCTTTGTATTCGTATTTGCCGCCGCTTTTGGCTGGTATGAGGGATATGCCTCTTCCTGAGCTGGATTCAGCGGTTCTGGGTGATCCGGTGGATACTTTGCGTAAGCCGGCGGGGGCTCGTCTGCTTCCGGTGTCGGTGCGTGATGGCGTGGCGTATCCTCTGCCGAAGTCGGCGTCGCATATGTTGTCCTCGTTGGCGGCGGCTACTCACTGCGCGGTGTTGGATGATTCTTCGGTGCGGGGTTCTGCCCATGAGGTGGGGGCTCGCGTTCCGATTATTCCGGTGCTGTAGACCGGTACGATAAATCGGTGCGTTTGACAGCACAGGGGAAAAGCGTTTTTTCTGGTTTTTGAGGCCACGTTAGCCCCCGTGAAGAAGGTATAGTAGAGAGATATGTCAATCGTTTAGCATAACGAAGGGAGCCCCCATGGCAAAGCCCAAACTCAGCGACGTTGCAGCCCTAGCGGGCGTCTCCCCGACCACAGTCTCCCGCGTACTCAATAACCGCGGCTACCTGAGCGAAAATACCCGCACCAAGGTCCACGACGCGATGCGGGAACTCGGCTATCGACCCAATGCCATCGCCCGCAGCCTGCAGGGTCAGCGCTCGCAGATGGTGGGCCTCATCTTCCCCACGGTTGCGAACCCCTTCTACGGGGAGATGGTGTACCGCCTCGAAAGCTACCTTGCCGAAGAGGGCTACCGGGTCATTCTCTGCAATAGCGACGATCATCCCGAGCAAGAGAAGCGCTACCTGGAGATGCTCTTCTCCAATCAGGTGGACGGCATCATCAGTGGCGCCCACTCAGACGCGCTGGTTAACATTCCGCATGCACAGGCTCCCCTGGTGACCGTAGACCGTCTCGAAAGCGGTTTCTACCCGAATATTCGCTCCGATAACTACGGAGGTGCCCGCGCCGCCACGGAGCACCTCATCGCCACGGGTGCGCAGAATATTGTGCACGTAACTTCTACCCTGGGTGAGCACAATGAGCGTCAGCGCGGATACCGTGAGGCAATGCTCGAAGCCGGACTCATGCCGGAGTTCCTGGAGCTGGGCTTCCGTCCTTCACTGGGTATTAAACGTGAGGTGCTCTACCGCTACCTTGATGAACGCGCCGATAGTCCGGAGCCGGTGGATGCGGTCTTTGCCTCCAACGATAATTACGCCGCGTTGGCGCTGGGCTGGGCGCGCGCACGCGCTATTCGTGTTCCGGAGGATTTCCAGGTGATTGGTTACGATGGCACGCAGAGCGTTCAGCTGCTCATGCCGGAGTTGGCGACCGTGGTTCAGCCGATTGAGGGCATGGCAGAGCGTACCGCGCAGCGTCTGCTGGAGCTCATTGAGCTACAGCAGGAGGATTCCTCAGAGAAGACCACTCCCCCAATTACCCAGCCCGAGGATGTGCTCCCGGTTGAGCTCCATCTGGGGGCTACGGTGCGTTCTATCCCGAATCTGGATCAGATTCAGCCTGACACCTCCGCCCCGGACGAGCTCCAATAGACGAGCTCCAATAAGAAGCTCCTCTTCTGACGATAAAAATCCGCCCCACCGTGCGAGTGCTCACGGTGGGGCGGATTTTGCATATACATTTATCGGTTTTGTGCGCGTCCGGAAGTTTAGGAGGCGCGCTGCACAATCTCGGTCGGGCCGGTTCCGGGGTAGACCATACCGACGGCGTGCGCCTTGGAGAAGATACCGTGGAGCGGTCCGAGGGAGAAGAATCCGCGGCGCTCGTAGAGGCGTGCACTGTCGTAGGTCGATGCTTCGAGGTAAGCGGGGTAGTCACCGATGCGTTCGGTACCGTAATCGAGTAGCCGGGAGCCGATACCGCGACCTCGATACTCTTCAAGAACACCAATGTTGAAGAGGTACCAGTGCTTGTACGCGGGGCGGTACTTGAGCAGGTGCAACTCCATCAGGATTGCCTTCAGCAGAGTCTTGCAACCGAGAGCCTTGTAGTAGGCACCAAACTGCTTGAGCTCGTTAGCAAAGGAACCTTCGTGAGATTCGGGGGTGTTCCAGAGGCAGACACCCACAATCTTGCCGGTGGAGTTATCAATAGCGATGTCGATACGTCCGCGGCCCTGGAAGTTGCCGTAGACCTGCAGGGTCATGATTGCGCGGAGCTTGGCAAGTTCCTGTCGGCGGCTACCGCCTGCGATGACTGCCATCATGGCGGGATCTCCGTCGAATGCGGCAATCAGCACCTCGAGCGCATCTGCATATTCATGAGACTCGGCGGTGCGGACGGTATAGGAAGCTGAGGTCATATTCACCCTTTACAAAAGCTTGAAACTATACATAAATATTAGCTGGATTATTCACTCCTGGCTAATAAATTCTGCCTTATCAAGACATTTTTCATAGCCATGCATCGAATGTGTGCCAGCTTATATTGCACCAATATGCATAAATTTTACGAATATTTATTCATGTTATTTTTGCATTACTTTGCAGGAAAATTTGAACACCCCGCACCAGCTCTAGGAAGAGCGGTACGGGGTGTACATCACGTTGAGGTTATCTACTCACTAAGAGTGCAGACTATGCGTTAGCCTTTGCCTTCAGTGCAACCTTCAGGAGTGAATCTGCGCTGGTGACAGATGTGCCCGAAGCCTGGACATCCTCAACCGAGGCAGCTGCCTTCTTGGCATTGGTAATCACCATGGGGGTTGCCAGCGGGTAGCCTGCCGCCTTGATGGCGGGAATATCGAACTCGGCGATGACGTCGCCGCGCTTAACGGTGTCGCCCTTAGCAACCTTGGGCTCGAAGTGCTTGCCGTCGAGCTCAACGGTGTCCATGCCGATGTGCATCAGCAGATCCAGGCCATCCTCGGTGCGCAGACCGTATGCGTGGCCGGTGGGGAATGCAACGGTAATCTTGCCGTCAGCCGGTGCGTAGAGCTTACCTTCGGTGGGCTCCACTGCGGTGCCTGCACCCAGTGCGCCGGAGGAGAAGGTGGGGTCCTTGACGTCAGCCAGCAGAACCACGGAACCGACCATGTGGGAGCCGATCTCGACGCTCTCGCCAGCCTCAGATGCTACAGCGGCGGCGGGAGCTGCGGCAGCAGCTACGGTGGCAACGGGAGCGGCAGCAGCGGGTGCAGCGGGTGCCTCAGTGTTGCCAGCCTCAACCTTCTTACCCCAGATGAAGGAGGCAACGAAAGCGATGACGGTGGTCAGGATGAGGCAGCCGAAGAAGCCAGGAATACCAGCGCCAACAGTCGGTTCAATCGAGGGGAAGCCAAGGTAACCAGCGGCGCCAAGCTTACCCGCCTTAATTCCAAGAATAGAAGTAAACATCGAACCAATACCCGCGGAGACGATTGCAATGTAGAAGGGCCAGCGCAGAGCCAGGTTCACACCAAACATTGCGGGCTCGGTAATGCCGAGGAATGCGGAGGGTGCAGATGCCGAAGCAATACCCTTGATCTTCTTGTTCTTGGTGGTCAGTGCGACACCGGCTGCGGCAGCACCCTGAGCCACGTTAGACATCGACGCGACAACAAAGATGAAGGAACCACCGGTAGCCCACAGGCTCATCTCGATGGGCGGGAATGCCTGGTGCATACCGGTCATCACGATGAATGCGTAGAAAGTACCGAAGATCAGACCGCCGAGCGGGCCAGCAACGGTGTAGAGCCAGTTAATACCTTCACCCAGCCAGGTACCCAGCTGGAACATCGGCGGGCCGACCAAGATGAAGGTCAGGAAGCCGGTGATAAGGATGGTGAGGGTCGGGGTGAAGATGAAGTCGATGGTGCCCTTGAGGACCTTGTGGAAGAACTTCTCAATGTGGGACAGGATGAAGGCAACCAGCATGATGGGCAGCACGGTACCCTGGTAGCCCGCCTGCTGGACCTGCAGGCCGAAGAGGTTCCAGTACTTCATCGGTTCGCTACCCTCGGCACCTGCCAGAGAGGCAGCGACATTGTAGCCGTTCATCAGTGCCGGGGAGACCATTGCGGCACCCATGGTCATGCCCAGGTAAGGATTACCGCCGAAGACCTTGGTTGCGGAGAAGCCAACCAGCACGGGCAGGAAAGCGAAGGGAGCTGCGGAGAGCAGGTTGACGATGTCCGCGAAGTCAGCCCATTCCGGGTAAAGTTCAATAACTGCCTGGGGACCAAAGATACCCTTGGAAGTCAGGAGGCTATTGAGCGCCATCAGCATACCGCCACCGACCAGCACCGGAATCAGCGGAACGAAGATGTCAGCAATGGTCTTGATGAAGCGGGAGACAATGTTGCCCTGCTTCGCGGCGATGCTCTTGAGGTCGTCCTTGGACGCCTCGGGTGCGCCAGCGGCGATAAGGTGCTTGTGCACCTCGTTGACGTCGCCGGGGCCGACGATGATCTGGAACTGGCCAGCATTGAGGAAGCTACCCTTGAGGTCTTCGTCGTTGTCGATTGCTACCTGGTCGACCTTGTCCTGGCTCTTCAGGACGAGGCGAAGGCGGGTTGCGCAGTGTGCGGCTGCAACGATGTTGCCGGTGCCACCGACGTCCTTCAGCACGCGCTGTGCCACTGACTTGTGGTCCACGCTCGCTCTCCTTTGTTTGGAGCACCACCGTATGATGCTTTGTGAATGGGGTGGGGTGACATGTCTGTGTGTGCATGTCATGCATATGTCATACGTTTGACATATCAGATGTAAAACATGGTATCACGGGAAAGTTCTTAAAAGCGAGGGCCCACCCTCCATGCGGAGAGTGAGCCCTCAGACATATTCAGAAATTACCGGAAAGCCCCGTGTAGGCAGCTCCCCAGGTTTAGAAAACAGCTTAGAGACGGCCATACTCCAGGGACAGCACCTCGCCACCGGTCAGGCGGACGCGGCGCTTATCGCCCTTGAAGAAGGTGCGAGCAGTCATCACCTCAGCACCCATGGACGCAACCAGCTTGCCACCCACATACAGTTCAGTTGCCGAACCGTCCACAAGCAGGTCAAACTCGCGAATCTTCGAACGCTTCAGGGTTCGACGGCGCAGGCTGCCACCCTCGGTGTAGCGGGTACCGCCACGGTCCATCTGCACAAAGTCCTTATCCAGAACGATGCTCAGTGCCACGCCGTGAGTGTCCTTGATCTTCAGCTTCACGCACTCGTCAGAGACGTTCACGCGGCCGCGCAGACGGAAGGTCAGGGCATTCTTCAGCTCGACGAGCTTACCCTTCTCCTCCTCGCGGTACAGCGGGGTCATCTCCATCGCGTCATTCAGCTGCGGAACCGGGCGCTGGAAAATCTTGCCGTTGCGCAGGTGCAGCTCACGCGGGTAGGTGAACATGTGCACCCAGCGGTGGCTCCACGAGGGCAGGTCGTCCTGGTCAGCATTGCCCAGCCAAGCAATCATCACCGGGGCATCACCGCATACATCGTGCGGTGCCTTCGGGTCGGCGGTCAGGCCGGTACCGGAGATGGTCTGCGGTGCGTAGAACTCGAAACCTGCATCCAGCTCGGTGAAGGGGGTCTCCACGGTGAACTTAAGGGTCTCGTTATCCAGCGAACCAACAATGTAGCCGCTCTGGAAAATGTTGTTGTACTTCTCGCCGAGGGGCTCCATGCCCTGCGGGCTGAAAATCAGTACGTCGCGGATTTCGCCGGTCAGCTCATCGCGCATGCTCAGCAGCGAGGGGCATTCGTACATGTAGGTGCCCTTGAGGGTCTTATCCTTGATAGCCAGCTCGCCGCGGAAGGTCCACTCACGGCGGTCGGCGGAGGTGTACACGACCACGGCACCGGTCAGGTCCTCACGCTGAGCACCAATAACCATCCACCATTCGCCGTTACGCTCAAAAACGTGCGGATCGCGGTAGTGCGCGGTGTAGCCCTTTGCGGGGCCGGAAATCAGCGGGGGCAGCTGACGGGTCGGCTTCGCGTCCTCCCCCGCAGTTGCAAGGATCTGGTAGGTTTCACGGTTGCCCTTCTCGTCCTTCACGTTACCGGTGTAGAAGAACTCAAAACCGCCGGGCACATTGATGCCGGAGCCGGAGTAGCAGCCGTGCGAGTCGTAGCGGCTGTCGGGAACCAGGGCGGTACCCTCATCGGTCCAGTGGGTCAGGTCCTCACTCACGGCGTGGCGCCAGTAGACCATACGCTCCGGGTGCAGGGGCGAGTACTGGTAGAAGGCATGGTAGCGCTTGCCGTCAAAGACCAGGCCGTTCGGGTCGTTCAGACGGCCCACGGGAGGGGCCAGGTGCAGTGCCGGGTAGTCGCGGTCTTCACGCACACCAGCGCCGAAGGCGTCCAGGATCTGCTGTGCTTCAGCCGCCAAGTCGCGGTCGGGTCGCTCGGTTGCGCTCTTCTTCTTTTTCTTCTGCTCGCTCATGTCTATCCGTTTTCGTGTATGGGGAATGTCTGGGTTGTCTCATCCCATCATACGGCACCTCTCCCCCATCGCCGGGCTCTAGGAGAGAGGCACCACAGTGCTCTCAGCCTCTCTCAGTTGAGGCACAGGGTGGTCACAGGGGCCTCTTCGCCGTGGGCATCACTAGGTACTAACAAAAACACTCCGTAAGCTACCGGAGAAGGTAACCGACACTCCAAACATAATGCGAGCATAGTAAAGCCCCGAGACCGCCCCCGCCGTAATGTCGGGGAAGGTTCGGGGCTGTTAAATGCCGCGAGGCGGCGCATCCGATGGATGCACCGCCCGCGTAAGAATCGAGAAGAAGTCGATTACTTGAGGGTGATGGTTGCGCCAGCAGCCTCGAGCTGCTCCTTAGCCTTCTCAGCGTCTTCCTTGGAAACGCCCTCGAGCAGAGCCTTGGGAGCGCTGTCAACCAGGTCCTTTGCTTCCTTCAGGCCGAGGGAGGTCAGGGCACGAACTTCCTTGATCACTGCGATCTTCTTGTCGCCAGCGGACTCCAGGATAACGTCGAACTCGGACTTCTCTTCAGCAGCCTCGCCTGCTGCGCCGCCTGCTACAACAGCAACGGGAGCTGCTGCGGTGACGTCGAACTCTTCCTCGAATGCCTTAACGAACTCGGAAACCTCAACCAGGGACAGTTCCTTGAATGCTGCAATGAGTTCTTCGATGGACAGCTTAGCCATTGTTTGGCTCCTTCACTATCTGGTGCGGGCTGACGCCCGCGGTGTAAATCTTCAGTACCTACCCGAAAGGGTCGGTCAAATTTAGGGTGCGTTATACGCTGTTTGCGTTCACGCTGCTGAGTATCTCAGCGCTGGTGCAGTAGCACGAAAGGGGCTTATGCCTCTTCCGAAGCCTCCTCGGCTGCAGCGGGAGCTGCGCCTTCCTGCTCCTCCAGCTTGACGCGCAGTGCGTCCACAACCTGTGCGATGCGTGCGATGGTAGCCTTTGCACCACCTGCAACCTTGGACAGCAGAACCTCGCGGGATTCCAGGTCAGCGTAGCGCTTGACGTCGTCCTCGGAAAGAGCGGCACCTTCGTAGTAACCGTTCTTCACAATCAGCTGGGGGTTAGCCTTGGCAAAGTCACGCAGGCCCTTAGCAGCATCGATCAGGTCGCCCTTGATGAATGCCAGTGCGGAGGGACCCTGGAGGTGGCCTTCGAATGCGTCGATGCCAGCTTCCTTAGCTGCGATAGCAGCCAGCGTGTTCTTCACCACGGCGTATTCGGTCTCTGCACCGAGTGCGCGGCGCAGCTCCTTGAGCTGTGCAACAGTGAGACCGCGGTATTCGGTCAGGATGACTGCGTTCGAAGCTTCGAAGAGTTCCTTCAGCTCGGATACTGCAGCGATCTTTTCCTGAGTCGCCATGGTAGTTCCTTCTTCCGATTCTTGTAAGGTCGCCGGTAGAGCCTCGAAGCATTTATTGCAAGCAATAAAAAATGCCCCGACGCGTAGGCGTACGAGGCACGATAGACGGCACCCTAAATTAGGGCAACGACTATTCACTTCGAGTTACCTACGCGGGCGGCGATTTCTAGTGAAATCTGCTCTTATCAGAACTCTATTCTTCGTCTCCATCGAGGTGGCGATAAAGGACATAGTTCTAGACCGGCGGTCTTTGGTTCATTCATCATCTCAGGTTAAAGCCCGAGTCGCAAGTTAAAAACGTGATTAAGTGGGATTAATCACTTAAAGACCCCTTTTAAGCCAAATAACCGCTCTTTCTCCCGCCTAAAAGGCCCGATTGAAAGGCCCAGAAACCGTGTTCTAGAGGTAAAAGCGCTTTCCACCTGAGAACAAGAAGCAACGCTCCGCTGCCACACCCAGGTGCACCCGCTCTCCCACACTCAGGAAAGTACTGTTCGGGGAGGTTCCGCTCAAGGTAGCACCCTGCGCATCGGGAATAAAGAACTCAAGTTCCTGACCCGCACGCACACGGGCATACATTTGGGCGCTCAGCTCAGTTTCCGTCTGAGCCCGCGGGGATTTCAAAGGTAAGGAAACCGCCTCCAGCAGACGCCCGCGGTACAGCATGCCACCGACTAGGTGACGGCACCCGAGCACCTGCACCGGCAGGCCATGAGCAGCATCTGCCGCCACGGGGCACAAAGCGGTCGCACGAATCGCCAGCTCGCACCCAGCAGGAAGAGCCTCAGAATCCTCAAGAGCCAATAGGTTCAGCGCGGGCGCCGCCATAAGCTTCGCCACCTGCAGAGTATGCGGATGCGCCAGCAGACGCTCCGGAGTATCCACCTGCACCAGGTAACCGGCATCCATCACCGCCACCCGCTGACCCAGCATGAGCGCCTCATTCTGATCATGGGTCACGTACAGGCCCGTAAAACCGTAGCGCTCGTGCAGACGCACAATGTCCGCACGGATACTCGCGCTCATCTGCTCATCCACACTCGCCAGCGGCTCATCAAAAAGAACCACCGGGGCACGACGAATCAAAGCACGCGCAATACCCACACGCTGAGCCTGACCACCCGACAGCTGCGAAGGCTTACGGGACTCCAAACCCTCAAGCTTCAACGCCTCCAGCAGCTCGCGGTAGTAGTCCATATCAACCCCACCCGAGAACGCGCCCAGCCGGATTGGGAAGAGAATATTGTCCTTCACGCTCAGGTGCGGGTACAGAATAGGGCGCTGAAAAACCACACCCACCGAACCGCGCTCTAGAGGCTGACCGGCATAGGTCACCCGACCCGCGCTCGGTTCCTCCAAACCGGCAATAATGCGCAGCAGAGTGGACTTGCCCGTACCCGAAGAACCAACCAGAGAAATCAGCTCGCCGGGGTGAACATCCAGGTCAATCTCGTTTAGAACCGTCGTATCAGTGCCAAAGGTCTTAGCGACACCTCGAATACGCAGGCCTTCAAAAGGCTCCGCCGCGGCAGAAGAGTAGGATGCAGAAGTCATTCCCCCATTATCGCCGAAACTTGTGCCCGGCACGCGTGCAGAAGATAAGCACCGTCATAAAACAGCGCGCGAACCTCGCACCAGAGTCTCATGTGAGCGCCCTAGCTCGGTCGTACCAGCAAACGCCCCTTCAACGCCAGATGCAGCGTACCCACCCACAGGAAGATGAGGAAAGCCGTACCCGCCACCGTTAGCGCAGGACCCACCAACCCCAGCGAGCCAGCAGCCGTCAAGCGAATACCGCTCGCCGCCATGGAAGCCATACCGAACGAGAAACCCCACATGCTCATCGAGAAACCACCCTCAAGAGTCCAGGGGAGCAAACGCATCAAGAAGAACAGCTGCAGAATGCCATAACCGGTCAGTATCAGGAAGAACCAGTCCACCGTGCCGCCGTTAGCCGCCAGGTACGCGTTACCACCCACAAAAGGCGGCGCCATCTGAACACCGATGACACCGCGCTCCCCCTGAGGTAGCGGGGCCAGGGTGCGCAGGCGGCTCAGAATTGCGGCCTCAACACTGAACCACGAAATCAGACCCGCACCGAAGAAGAGCATCGCCATATCGTGCCACCCCACAAAACCCATCGCCGTAGCGGTCGCAAAATTTGTCGCCACAGTCGGCAGATACAGCACCGGCGAGGCAGCCTCAGGCGCATACCCACCACGCCATGTACCGGCAATACGATGAGACGCGAAATACAACTGACCCACAGCTCCCAACACAACCAAGGCCAGAGCCGAAACCTGAGCATAGGGGTAGAGAGCCGCCCCCACCTGCGCTGTCGTTGCCGGAACCAACGAAAAGAAGCAAGTACGTGCCGGATGCTCCCAAAAACTGCGCACCCACGCACGGTATTTCACCACCGAGTGAACCAGGAAACCCACAAGGAGCAACCACACCACAGCGTTAAAAGCCAGGATGCTCTCGCCCACCCATTCAGGTGCCATTCCCTTCGAGGCACCAGTACGCCAGGCAGCACCCAATGCACCGGTACCCAGCGCTACCGCAAAATAATTGACCGGCACGCTGAGGCCTCGACGGGCACTCCGCTCGCTCTGAAGGGAAGAAGGCATTGGGTTTTACCTCTCATGGTTGTAGGGCAGGTTGGGGGGGGACACCCCAATATTGTCTCGAAAGCTCCGGGCAGAGATAACGTCAAAGCCAGCTAGAGTCAGAATTCGGGGCCAGAACTCAGAGCCAGAACCCGGGGGCTAAAAATCGCTCTATCGTTTCAATCCTATAAAAAATCGCCCCCGACGCCTAAACGTCGGGGGCGATTACTAGCTCATGCTAGAAGCTACAGGTGCATACCTTATGCAGCAACGGCAGCCGGATCAACGGGGATGCCGGGGCCGAAGGTGGTAGCAACGGTTGCCTTGGAGATGTAACGACCCTTAGCCGAAGAGGGCTTCAGGCGGTTAACCTCTTCCAGAGCTGCCTGGAAGTTCTCCTCCAGCTGCTCAGCGGTGAAGGAAGCCTTACCGATGATGAAGTGCAGGTTGGAGTTACGGTCAACGCGGAAGTCGATCTTACCGCCCTTGATGTCTGCAACAGCCTTTGCAACATCCATGGTCACGGTACCGGTCTTGGGGTTCGGCATCAGGTTACGGGGACCCAGGATCTTACCCAGGCGGCCGACCTTGCCCATCATGTCGGGGGTTGCAACCGCTGCGTCGAAGTCGGTCCAGCCACCAGCGATCTTTGCGATCAGCTCGTCGGAACCAACGAAGTCAGCGCCAGCTGCCTCAGCCTCAGCAGCCTTGGGGCCTGCTGCGATAACGACCACGCGAGCGGTCTTACCGGTGCCGTGGGGCAGGTTCACGGTACCGCGAACCATCTGGTCTGCCTTACGGGGGTCAACGGACAGACGCATTGCAACCTCAACGGTTGCATCGGTCTTGGTGGAAGAGGTTTCCTTCGCCAGGGCAACTGCCTCGGCGGGGGTGTAGAGCTTACCCTCTTCAATCTTGGCTACAGCTGCCTTGTACGCCTTGCTGCGCTTTGCCATCTGCTTTTCTCCTTATGCAGTTGTGGTCTCGTGAGCCGCGCTCGGCTCTGCCACATCCCGTCCATACGACGGGCATTTACAAGTTCTGTGTAGAAAAATCTACGGTGCCGATTACTCGGCTATTCGGCGAACCGAAATTACTCGACGGTGATACCCATGGAACGAGCGGTACCTGCGATGATCTTGGATGCAGCATCCAGGTCGTTTGCGTTCAGGTCGGGCATCTTGGTCTCAGCGATCTCGCGCACCTGAGCCTCGGTCAGCGAACCAACCTTGGTGGTGTGAGGAACAGCGGAGCCCTTAGCAACGCCAGCAGCCTTCTTGATCAGCTGGGAAGCCGGAGGAGTCTTGGTGATGAAGGTGAAGGAGCGATCCTCGTAGACGGTAATCTCAACGGGGATGATGTTACCGCGCTGCGACTCAGTTGCAGCGTTGTATGCCTTGCAGAACTCCATGATGTTCACACCGTGCGAGCCCAGTGCGGGGCCGACGGGGGGAGCCGGGTTAGCGGCGCCTGCCTGGATCTGCAGCTTGATGAGGCCAGTGACCTTCTTCTTGGGAGCCAATGTAGGGTCCTTTTCTTAGCTGGGAACCGACGCACAGGAGCGTACGCCGGCAAGACGGTGACCGTGGCGCGGTCACCCGTGCATCCACATGAAAGCGTGACATGCGCATACACAAACCAATATTCTAGCGTTAATCAGCGACTTAATCCAGCGCCAGCTAGCAGAAAGATTAAACCTCGTCTGCACAACTAATGCCGCTTACAAAGCCGACACAAAATATGAGCCCCGCACCAACAGTGCGAGGCTCATATTCACACGCTAGAAGCGTTAAATCTTTTCGATCTCGGTGAAGCTCAAGGTCACCGGGGTGTCGCGACCGAAGACGGAAATCATCACGACAATCTGCTGGGACTCGCCCTTGATCTCCGAAACGGTAGCATCCATGCCCTCGAAAGCACCGGACTTCACACGGACGTTCTCGCCCACAGTATAGTCGGACTCGATAACGGGCTTGGAAACGGGCAGGCCCTGGCTCTGCTGCTGCTCTTCGAAGACCGGCAGGAGCATGTCGAAAACCTCGTCCATGCGCAGCGGGACCGGGTTGTACGCATCCTGACCCACGAAGCCAGTCACACCGGGGGTGTGGCGGACAACGCCCCACGAGTGGTCGGTCAGTTCCATACGCACCAGAACGTAACCGGGAACGCGCACGCGGCGGATGGTCTTCTTCACGGTGTTCTTGAACTCAACCACGGTCTCCATGGGAACCTGAACCTCGAAGATCTCATCTTCAGCTTCCAGGTTCTGGATACGGGTCTCGATACCGGTCTTCACCTTGTTCTCGTAACCGGAGTAGGTGTGCACCACGTACCAGTCGCCCGCCTGACGGCGCAGCTTGGACTTGAATTCTTCCAGAGCGTCGACTTCCTCAGCCGCCTCAGCAGCTGCTTCAGCCACCTCGACAGCCTCGGTAGCTTCCTCAGCCTGCTGCTCAATAGCCGCAGACTCCTCAGTAGCCTCAGCAGCGGCTACCTCGACCTCTTCAATCTCGGATACCAGTTCCTGCTCGGACACGTCGCTCCTACTTTCTATCGTTAATCATCTAGAGGGAACTCCCACTCACCAACACGCTGAGGGAAATCACTGATGGGGCACCCAGAATAAGGATGCAGCCAGTACTAGTTACGCTGAATCGTTCCGTTACCGAAAATCCAGAATGCTCCCTGGCCGAAAAGATAATCCAGACCAGAAATAAGCAGGAGCATCACCACGACAAAGAACAGAACTCCGAAGAAGTAACCAACCAGTTCGCGTCCGGTGGGAGTAGTAACCTTCTTCAACTCCGCAATAACTTCACGGAGGAATGCAAAAATACGGCCGAAGAAACCGAGCTTCTTATCGCTCTTCGACGATGCGCCGGGCTTAACAGCCTTCTCGGCGGTAGCAGACGATGCCATTTCTTCTGCCCCTTTCTGAGTCTAAAAAAGTACGCCCGGGGAACGGGCGTACGAAGATGTTATTGAGGCAATAAAAGCAGGGCGGACAGGACTCGAACCTGCAACCTGCGGTTTTGGAGACCGCTGCTCTACCAATTGAGCCACCACCCTTTGAAGCGTTAACTTCAGGTGTGAGAGTTGCTTCTCACTTGTCTACTCCTCCATTGCCTCCTAAGCCGTGGGCTTTAGAGGGGCAAACAATTACACCCTTGCGGGTGCAGAACTAACTGTAAACCATCTTTCGGGGCCGATGCAACTTCAGAATGTAATATTTTTCGAAAAACCTCTTGAGATACCTTGACGAAGGGTTCCGCATCACTACTAGTGGACCGTATCCTAATAAGAGGAATGCCGCACACACCCGCGCCCATCAGGCGCAGATTGGTCCCACACGTGCATTCCCATCACCTATTTCCTTGTCGACTTCACGCCGGCAGCGCACAAGAAGAAAGAGAAGAGAGCCCCATGGCGCGTATTTCAAGCCGCATCGGTGCCATCGCACCCTCCGCAACCCTTGCCGTCGACGCAAAGGCAAAAGCACTCAAGGCTCAGGGACGCCCCGTCATCGGTTTCGGCGCAGGCGAACCGGACTTCCCCACCCCCGCGCACATTGTGGACGCCGCACGCGAAGCGCTCAACGACCCCAAGAACTTCCGATACTCCCCCGCCTCCGGTCTTCCCGAACTGAAGAAGGCAATCGCGGAAAAGACCCTGCGCGACTCCGGCGTAGAGATTGACCCCTCCCAGGTTGTCATCACCAACGGCGGCAAGCAGGCGGTCTACCAGGCATTCGCAACCGTCATCGACGAAGGCGACGACGTCCTGTTGCCCGCACCCTACTGGACCACCTACCCCGAGTGCATCCGCCTGGCAGGCGGCAACCCCATCGAGGTATTCGCCGGTAGCGACCAGCACTACAAGGTCACCGTCGAGCAGCTCGAAGCCGCATACACCCCCGCCACCAAGGCACTCATCTTCGTCTCCCCCTCCAACCCGACCGGTGCCGTCTACACCGAAGAAGAAACCCGCGCCATCGGCGAATGGGCACTTGCCAAGGGCATCTTCGTTCTGACCGACGAAATCTACGAGCACCTCACCTATGACGGTGTTCAGGCTGTCTCCATCCTGAAGGCGGTGCCCGAGCTCGCTGACCTGTGCGTCATCCTCAACGGTGTGGCAAAGACCTACGCCATGACCGGTTGGCGTGTGGGCTGGATGATTGGCCCGCGCGACGTTATCGCCGCAGCCTCCAACCTGCAGTCCCACATGACCTCCAATGTCAACAACATCGCCCAGCGCGCAGCTCTTGCCGCTCTGACCGGCCCGCAGGACGACGTGGAAATCATGCACGCAGCTTTCGACCGCCGCCGCCGCACCATCGTAGATGGCCTGAACGCTATTGAAGGCGTGCACTGCCCCGTACCCACCGGCGCGTTCTACGCCTACCCTGACGTACGCGAACTGCTCGGCAAGGAAATTGAAGGCGTACGCCCGCAGACCACCGCAGAGCTGGCCGAGCTCATCCTCGAAAAGGCTGAGGTCGCCGTAGTTCCCGGCGAGGCATTCGGTCCCAGCGGCTACCTGCGCCTCTCCTACGCCCTGAGCGACGAGGACCTGGCGGAGGGCCTGGACCGCTTGCAGAAGTTCCTCGGTCAGGCACGCGACTAGTTCCGTCCCCCCCCTGACCGCGCCCGCTGAACCGTGCAACTCACCTCTGTGGGGACGGCAGATCAGTGGGGACTGCAGTTCGGTAGGGAGGGCGGTTCAGACGTGGGATGAACCGGCACAAAACGATCAATCACAGGGTTATTGACCGTTTCTTGCTCTAAAAACCGGGAATCCCACAAAGATTTAAAAATATTTTTAAAACGTTCGAGGCCTCCCGCATCTTTTCGGATGCGCGGAGGCCTCGTTTGCCTCTTCGGTGCCATAGGTGGGAAGCGGCGGCTATTTGTATATCAAACCCAAACATACAGGTTTCAAAAACCTGAACTTTTATGCCGCGATTTGGGCATTCCCACGTCTTTCCACCACTACCAACACAACCCAAACACCGCTAAAATAGAGACCAAGAGAACGACCTCCCGACCGGCACACATTCCCGTGCCAAAATCGCGGAGGTCATAGTTATATACGCGCGCACAACACCCCAATGCGCAGACATCAACAAGGAGCCAATATGAAGATCGGTCTGCTTACTTCCGGCGGCGACTGCCCCGGCCTGAACGCTGTCATCCGCGGCGCCGTGCTCAACGGTGTCAAGAAGTACGGCTACGAATTCGTCGGCTTCCGCGATGGCTGGCGAGGCGTCGTTGAAGGCGACTACATGGACCTGCCCCGCCAGAAGGTCCGCGGCCTGGCATCCCAGGGCGGCACCATCATCGGTACCTCCCGCACCAACCCCTTCGACGGCCCCAACGGTGGCCCCGAAAACATCGAAATCATGATGGAACGCCACGGCATCGACGCAATCGTCGCTATCGGTGGTGAAGGCACCCTCGCAGGCGCAAAGCGTCTGGCAGACGCAGGCCTGCCCGTCATCGGTGTGCCCAAGACCATCGACAACGACCTGCGCGCAACCGACTACACCTTCGGTTTCGACACCGCAGTCTCCATTGCAACCGAGGCAATGGACCGTATCCGCACCACCGGTGAATCGCACCACCGCTGCATGGTCGCAGAGGTCATGGGCCGCCACGTCGGCTGGATCGCACTGCACTCCGGTATGGCTGCAGGCGCACACGCAATCCTGATCCCCGAGGTCAAGGTCTCCATGGAGCAGGTTGCTGAATGGGTCAAGGAAGTACACGACCGCGGCCGCTCTCCCCTTGTTGTTGTGGCTGAAGGCTTCATCCCCGAAGGCTTCGACGACGTCATGGCAAACAAGGGTACCGAGAAGGACGGTCGTCCCCGCCTCGGTGGTATCGGTGAGTACATCACCCACGAAATCGAGAAGATGACCGGCGTCGAAACCCGTAACACCATCCTGGGCCACATCCAGCGCGGTGGCGCACCCACCGGCTACGACCGCGTGCTCGCAACCCGCCTGGGCATGGGCGCAGTCGACATGGTCGCTCAGAAGCAGTGGGGCAAGATGGTCTCCGTTCAGGGCACCGAGATCAAGTACGTACCCCTTGAAGAGGCACTGGACGGTCTGAAGTCCGTACCTCAGGAACGTTGGGAAGAAGCAGCCGTCCTCTTCGGCCGCTAAACCCCGCAAGCTCAGCAAGCTCAGCAAGCTCGCTGAGCACTCATACTAAAACCGCGGAGGCGGGCACTCGCAACGAGTGTCCGCCTCCGCGGTTCTAGTTGGGATGGGTTCTAGTTCAGGCGGTTTTGGGTCGGGGAGCGCCTAGCGCTTCAGGAAGTCCTGACCCGCCAAAGAACGACGCGCCACCTCACCGGACTCCGGCGAAACCACCGTCGTCTGAGCCACCGCATACTCGGTAGCCGGTGCTGGCGAACCATCCGGCAGGAAATCGCCGCCATCAACCGCACGCAAAGGCGCCTGCGGATCAACGCCGCGCTTAATCACAGCCAGAGCAATCGGGCCCGCCTCATGATGCAACGCCACCGAGGTAATACGACCGACCGGGCGGGACTTGCCCTCCACAAACAGCTCGCTACCTGCCGCCGGCAGGGTGTGCTCCGAACCGTCAATATCCAAGAACACCAGGCGGCGCGGCGGGCGACCCAGGTTATGCACGCGGGCCACCGTCTCCTGCCCCTTGTAGCAGCCCTTATCGAAATGCACCGCCGTACGGGTGTAATCCAGCTCCTGGGGGATCGTCTTATCGTCCGCCTCAGTGCCGTAGCGCGGGCGCCACGCCTCAATACGCAGAGCCTCCGCAGCCCACAGACCCGCAAAACGCGCGTCCGAAGATTCAGCCAGGGCGGGCAGAACAGAGCGCGGCACGATGCTCAAGAAACGCACGTAGTCCGCACCCGGGTGAGCATCGCCCGCCTCATCGTAGCGGTAGCTACCCGGTGCCGGAGTGTGCCAAGGGTCCTCCCACACCAGCGGCTTGCACTCAGCGAGCGCCGGATGCACCGAACCGTCCTGCAGAATCGGGTTGCGGGCGCTCTCCAGCACGGCGTACTCGTCGCTGAGGTTCTGTACCTCAACACGCATCATGAACTTCATGCGGTTCAGGTAATCGGTCAGCGGCTGAGCCTGGTCGCCCTCCACGATGAGCCAGAGCGCCTCGCCATCTTCGATAGCAGCCGGGGCATACTCCACGCGGCCCTGAGGCGAAAGCAGCAGGAACTCGCGGCTCTCCCCGGCGGTCATGCCGGTCAGAATCTGAGAAGCGATGGAAGTCAGCCAAGTCTGGCGGTCCGGACCCGCAACACGCACTACGCCCAGGGAGGAGCGGTCCACTAACACTAGCGGCTCATCCGCACCGGCGGAGCGGTCAATGCTGAGGGCGCGCTGCTCCAGCATGGGGTTGCCGTAGTGTGCGGCGACGCCAGCATCCAGCCCGGCGGCGGCAAAAGCGCCGTGCAGGCTCAGCAGGGGGCTCACCGGGCGGGCGGCATCGGCCTGGGGTACCTCAGTCTGAGGGGCTTCAAGCGAAGAATCAGTCACAGAAGGTGCACCTTTCACGCAAAGAGTCTGCCCCGCCAATCAGCGGGGCAGACACAAGTTAGTTATTAGGCGGTGGGCTCGGAGCCGGGCTCGCCGGTGGGCTCTTCGCCGTCTAGGGAACCGAACATCGAAGTGCCCAGGGAATCACCGGTCATCGAGGAAGTCTTGCGCAGTTCAGCGGAGGCGTGCTTGTGCAGCTTACCCTCGGCATCTGCGACCTCCCAGTCCCACATGAGGTTACCGTTGACCAGGCCCCACAGGCGCACGGAGCCTGCGTATTCGTGGGAGATGTCGTCGCGCAGCAGGTTACCGGTCTGCATGCGGATGACCGGACCCTTAACCATGCCCACGTAGTTTTCGCTAATACCGCCGGGGTGCGCAATGGTTGCCAGCAGGGAGAAGCCGTCGTCGGCGTTGCGGAGAGTCTCTACGCTTGCCGCGTCAGCGAAGGCGGGAACAACGTCCTTGGGAACGATACCGAAGCCGCCGTCAGCGTCGGTGAGGGGGCGGTCAATCTGCCAGAAACCGGTTTCAACGGTGATGGGGCGCAGCTTCTGACCCTCGTCATCGAGCAGGAAAGACTCAGCGCGGTATTCAATGAAGGGCAGACCATCCTGCTCAAAAGTAATAATCTGGCCGAAGGGGGTGTTTTCCTGGCCTTCGTACCACATGGTTCCGGTGCCTTCCCAGGTGCCGAGCAACCATGCGAAGGGAACAAGTTCAGGGGTTAGGTTGGTAGGGATTTCAATAGCCATACCTTCCATTTTAGTATCCTGCGTACAACAGTAGCCTGTTCGTTCGCTCACGGCACGGGGTAGCACCGCCGTCTGCAGAGTAAACGGTACGGCGGGCAGCATAAAGAAAACCCCCAACCGGAGGGGACCGGGTGGGGGTTCACGCCGCCATTGGCGAGGCGGTACGAACCGTACGACCGCCTAAAGCCCTGTGTGGGCGATGCTTCTGCTCTGTGCGGGAAGACTACTTCTGACCGCTGAAGAGGCCACGCAACACTGCGAATGCACCGATACCGATGCACACGGAGATGATAGCCATCAGCGACATGAAGAGAGCTTCAAGAGCCATAAGATTGTTTTCCATGCCTTAAACCTACCATAGACCCGCCCCGAAAGGGCGAGAATCAGCGGCAGAAACATAGTGAACAGCACGATTCTCAACAGGCATACGCCCCACCCGGCGCCAGCAAAATATTAGCCCCGCAGAATCCGGGTAGGTGCCCCATCATAGCCAGCTGAGAAGCCTGTACGAACAGTCCGGAATACGATATTCGGCCCGGTCTACACCGGCGCCCACAGCCGCGTCACAGCCTGGCGAGTACACTAGAAAGAGCCTAATATTTTACCGGGAAAGGAGAGGGTGTGTACCGTATTGCGCTTCTGAGCGATACCGCCGCGCAGGATATGATCCCCTCGCTGAGTCTACTCAGCCACAAGGTACACGTTTTCCCCCTCGACACCGCCCATACCACCCTTGAAACCGAGACATTCGACCTGCTCATGGTCGATGCCCGCACCGCCCTCGTCAAAGCACGCCACTGCGCCCAGCTACTGCGCGCCGCAGGTGTGCAACTGCCGCTCATCGCACTCCTGAACGAAGGTGGCATGGCGGCTGTTGCCGCCTCCTGGCAGGTGGACGATATTGTCTCTGACCAGGCCTCCCCTTCCGAAATGGATGCGCGTCTGCGTCTTGCCATCAAAAGGGAAGCAACCGCTGAAGAAGAAAACCAGCAGGAACGAGTGGTACGCGCAGGCAACCTCGTGATTGACACCCAGGCGTACTCCGCGCATCTTTCCGGTACCGCACTGAACCTGACCTTCAAAGAGTTTGAACTGCTCAAATTCATGGCGCTACACCCCGGACGGGTCTTCTCCCGCGCCCAACTGCTCTCCGAAGTGTGGGGTTACGACTCCTACTACGGCGGTACCCGAACCGTGGACGTGCACGTGCGCCGTCTGCGTTCCAAGCTCGGTACCGAGTACGAGCAGATGATTTCGACCGTGCGTAACGTGGGCTATTCCTTCAACAGCACCCGCTAAATTTTGGGGCTCCAACCCCTGTTTTGGTGTACCCACTCTGCGAGTTGCCCCGGTGCTGCGCCAAGTACCAGAATGCGTAAATGTTCCGGTTCTTGTCATATTCGCCCAGGACGGAGAACAAACTCTCCAAAGAGCAACTATCCCCGGTAGAGTTGAATCAGAAGGCTACGAAAGAAGGCGATGATGGTACACAGTCAGACACCCGAAACCTCCACCCTGCCCGCAGCAAGCACCCCGGTCTACGCAGAACCGCAGCTCACCGAAGAGCTGCTGGAACGCTTCGATTCCTTCGCGCAGAAGGTTGCCCGCCACGACGGCGTCTCGGCATTCTCTGAGCAGACCCGCATTGAACTGAGTAAGGCACTCCACGAAAGCACCCTGATCCCTCCGCGTTTCTTTGTCGCCGAGGATAACGGCACCCTCGCCGCCGTCTTCGTGGCGCTCACCCCGGCAAACGATGAAGATACCGGCGTGATTGAGGCAGCCGTCGCCCCCGAATACCGCGGACGAGGCGCAGGTAGCGCATTCTTCGACCACGCCGTCCGCCAGCTGGGCGATGACGCAACCCGCTACCGCCTCTGGGTTCACGGTAGCGCCACCGACACCGGCATCGAAAGCCCCGCCCACGCGTTCGCGACCCTGCACGGTTTCGAGCCGGTGCGTGTGCTGTACAAGATGGTTCTGCCCCTGGACGCGCAGACCCGCGAAGAGCTCGTGGAACGCTCCGATGCGCGCACTCTGCCGGAGAACCTGCGGATGCGCACCTTCACCGGCGCGGACGAGTTCCCTTGGCTACGCGTGAACGCCGCCGCTTTTGCGCACCACCCGGAGCAGGGCAAGCTCACCCTTGCCGATTTGCGCGAGCGCACCGGCTCCCCCTGGTTCCGCCCCGAGGGTTTCTTCATCGCCTCCGAGGTGGATGACGACTCCGCCATCGCGGCATTCACCTGGACGAAGATTCCAACCGGTCAGGAGCAGGGCGAGCTGTCCCCCTCCGGTGAGATTTACGTGGTGGGCGTGAACCCTCAGGCGCAGGGAGGCGGCCTGGGCCGAACCCTCACCCTGCGCGCGCTGGCATACCTGGCATGCGCTGAGGACGAGAACGGCGAGCCGCTGCGCGCCATCGACCTGTACGTGGATGCCGATAACACCACCGCATATTCCCTCTACACTTCGTTGGGTTTCGGCGTGGCGACGGTTGACCGCATGTACGCCCCCGCCCAGCAGGATGAGCCTGCCGCCTAGCTTTTGGTGCGCCGTCTCTGGCGTGCTTCTTCACGACTTATCCCCGATCAGAAAGGCAAGTACAGTATGGTACCCGCCCCCAATGGCCTGAATAAGGCGCCTAAGCCTAAGCCGTCTGAGCCGGCACCCATGACCGGTGTCATTCATATCGGCCACGATATTTCGAAGATTGAGCGTGCCGAGTCTCGCGGCGACCGCATTGAGAAGGGCGAGAAGCGCTCCTACTTCAGTCTGGAAGAGGAGTTCGGCCCGGAGCGTTTCTTCGACCGTGAGAGCAGCTGGCTGGACTTCAACACCCGCGTGCTGGAGCTGGCGGAGGACCCGAACCTGTTCCTGCTGGAGCGTCTGAACTTCCTGTCGATTGTGGCGTCTAACCTGGATGAGTTCTTCATGGTGCGTGTGGCGGGTCTGAAGCGCCGCATTGCGACCGGTCTGGCGGTGCCTTCGGCAGCAGGTCTGAGCCCCGAAGAGCAGATGGAAGAGATTGCTGAGCGCGCTCACCAGTTGCAGACTCGCCACGCTGATGTGTTCCAAAACCAGGTTCTTCCGGCTCTGGAGGAGCAGAACATCCGCATTGTGGGTTGGAACGACCTGGATGCGGACGCTAAGCAGCGTCTGCGCGAGGAGTTCATGCGCGATATTTTCCCGATTCTGACTCCTCTGGCTGTTGACCCGGCGCACCCCTTCCCGTACATTTCGGGTCTGTCGCTGAACCTTGCGGTGCTGGTGCGTAACCCGCAGACCGGCAAGGAGCTGTTCGCTCGCGTGAAGGTGCCCGATCAGCTGGACCGTATGGTCTCTGTGGATGGTTCCCGCGCCGCCAACACTGCGGGCCGTGAGAGCCGCTACATTGCTCTGGAAGACATCATTGCTGAGCACCTGGACACTCTCTTCCCGGGCATGGAGGTTGTGGAGCACCACGTCTTCCGCGTGACCCGTAACGAGGATCTTGAGGTGGAAGAGGACGATGCAGAGAACCTGCTGAAGGCTCTGGAGAAGGAGCTTCTGCGCCGTCGTTTCGGTCCGCCGGTCCGTCTGGAGGTTGAGGACACCATCAACCCGACCATCCTGGATCTGCTGATTTCTGAGCTGAACATTGATGAGTCTGAGGTGTACCGCCTGCCGGCTCCGCTGGATCTGCGCGGTATGAGTGCGATTGTTCGTGCGAACCGCCCGGCTCTGCACTACCCCAAGCACATTGCGCACACTTCCCGTTGGCTCAACGCCACCGAGACCGCGAAGGCTGCGGATGTTTTTGCTGCCGCCCGCGACCACGACGTGCTACTGCACCACCCGTACGATTCGTTTGCGACCAGTGTGCAGGCGTTCTTGGCGCAGGCTGCCGCCGACCCGCGTGTTCAGGCGATTAAGCAGACCCTGTACCGTACCAGTGGCGATTCCCCCATCGTGGATGCGCTGATTGAGGCGGCTGAGGCTGGCAAGCAGGTCGTGGCGCTGGTGGAGATTAAGGCTCGCTTTGATGAGGAAGCCAACATCTCGTGGGCTCGTAAGCTGGAGCGCGCTGGCGTGCACGTGGTGTACGGCATCGTGGGTCTGAAGACTCACTGCAAGCTGTCTCTGGTGGTACGCCGCGAGGGTAACCACCTGCGTCGTTACGCTCATATTGGTACCGGTAACTACCACCCGTCCACGGCTCGTTTCTACGAGGATTTGGGCATCATCACCTGCGATGAGCAGATCTGTGAGGATGTTTCGCGTCTGTTCAACCAGCTGTCTGGTTACGCGCCGAAGACTAACTACCAGTCGCTGCTGGTGGCGCCGCGTACTCTGCGTAGCGGCCTGATTGAGTGCATTGATCAGGAGATTGAGAACCATAAGGCTGGCCGTCCGGCGAAGATTCAGTTCAAGTGCAACTCCATGGTGGATGAGGCCGTCATCGATTCGCTGTACCGCGCATCGCAGGCTGGTGTGCCGGTGGATGTGGTGGTTCGCGGTATTTGCGCGTTGCGCCCGGGTGTTAAGGGGCTGAGCGAGAATATTCGCGTCCGTTCGGTGCTGGGCCGCTTCTTGGAGCACTCACGCGTGTTTGCGTTTGAGAACGGTGGCGACCCGATTGTCTACATTGGTTCTGCCGATATGATGCACCGCAACCTGGACCGCCGCATTGAGGCTCTGGTACCGGTGAAGGATCCGCGCCACGTGAAGTATCTGCGTGACATGTTCACCATCTACATGAGTGATTCTTCGCGTACCTGGCACCTGGATTCTGAGGGTAACTGGACCCGCCACGACACCGACGATCAGGGCAACCCGTTGCAGGACGTGCAGTCGTACTACTTGAGCTCGCGTTCCCGTAAGAACGTGGTGGATAAGGTCTAAGGATTTGCCGCTGACCTACCGGTGATTTCTGGTTGTGAGCCCCGTCTGTTCTCGCGCTTTAACGCGTGGGACAGGCGGGGTTTACTGCGTGTCGTGCAAAATCTTGGGGTGGACTAGTGCACTTAGCGCAAAAGTGAACAACAGGTTACGTCAAGATTACAACTTGACGCTTCTCTCCCCTACAATTAGACGCGGAGCATGATGCCCTCTGGCATTGTGCGCAAGCCTAGCGAAGAGGTTCAGAGAGAGATATGGCACCGCTGGATTCCCCCTCCATCTACTACTCGGCACGACGTTTTGACGCGGTCAACAGCATTGACCGTGCCCCCTCAAACACTGCGGATATTGTTGCTTCTGGCGCACTGATTTGGCGTATGCGCGACGGTGCGCTTGAGGTCCTCATCATTCACCGCCCTCGTTATGACGACTGGTCCTGGCCTAAGGGCAAGCAGGATCCGGGCGAGTCCCTGGCTGAGACTGCTATTCGTGAGATTCGCGAAGAGGTCAGCCTGCAGGTTGTTCTGGGTGTGCCCCTGGCGGTGACTTCCTACCCGGTGGGTGGCCGCCCTAAGGATGTCTTCTACTGGTCCGCTGAACTTCCCGAGGGTGCCCGCGCCCTGGCGGATGAGGGTGAAGTGGATGAGCTGCGTTGGGTATCCACCGAGGTTGCTCGCGCCCTGCTGACCAACGAGGACGACCTGGCTCCCCTGGAGTCCCTGGAGGCTCTCGCGGAGGCGGACGTGCTGCGCACCCGCCCGGTGCTGATTGCCCGCCACGCGAAGGCTAAGCCGCGTTCAAACTGGGCTGCCGCTGAGGATGACCGTCCGCTCGCGGCTACCGGTAAGCGTCAGGCGCTGGCTTCTAGCCGTCTCTTTGCGGCGTGGGCTCCGAGCCGCATTATTTCTTCCCCGTGGCTGCGTTGCGTTCAGACCGTGACCCCGTATTCGGTGGATTACGGTGTTTCGGTAAAGGAGAAGAAGTCCCTGTCGGAGGCTGGGGCTCAGCGTCACCCGGCGCGTGTTGCCCGCACCGTGGCGTCGCTGTTCGATAAGGATTCTTCCTCGTTGCTGTGCACTCACCGCCCGGTTCTGCCCCAGGTGATGGATGTTCTGCGTGAGTACCTGTTTGAGGGTTCCGCGGAGGTTCTTCCGACCGAGGACCCGTACCTGGAGCCTGGCGATGCCCTGGTTCTGCAGGTGACTGAGGGCGACAACCCGCGTATTGTCTCGGTAGAGCGTGTACGCGCGGCTCTGGACTAACATCCATATACTTTGATCTTCTAACAGCGAGCGCGCTGGGCTTTATGCTCAGCGCGTTTGCTCTACCTGCGCCCGTTCGAGGGTTTACAATAGAGGGGCGGTTGATTTGTGACCGTCTCTCACGTCTACTGACAGGATTCAAGGTTTTTCTTATGACTCACGCAATCCCCACTCCCTATGAAGATCTTCTGCGCGAAATCCTCGAGGAGAACAAGGACGCCATCGCGGCGGATGCGCAGCGTTCCGACCGTACCGGCACCGGCACCTTCGGCGTGTTTGGCCGTCAGATGCGTTTTGACCTGCGTGAGTCGTTCCCGCTGATTACCACCAAGCGTGTGCACTTCAAGTCTGTTGCCATTGAGCTGCTGTGGTTCTTGCGCGGTTCCTCGAATGTGCGCTGGTTGCAGGAGCGCGGCGTGACCATTTGGGATGAGTGGGCTGATGAGAACGGCGATTTGGGCCCGGTCTACGGCGTGCAGTGGCGTTCGTGGCCGACCCCCGACGGCGGCACGATTGACCAGATTGCGAAGGTTATTGATTCGTTGAAGAATAACCCGAGCTCGCGCCGCCACATCGTCTCAGCGTGGAACCCTGCCGAGGTGGACAACATGGCGCTTCCGCCCTGCCACGCACTCTTCCAGTTCTACGTGCACGAACGCGCGGACGGTGTGAAGGAGCTGTCCTGCCAGCTGTACCAGCGTAGCGCGGACATGTTCCTGGGCGTGCCCTTCAACATCGCCTCGTACGCGCTGCTGACCTACCTGATTGCGCAGGAGGTAGGCATGGAGCCGGGCGAGTTCGTGTGGACCGGCGGCGACTGCCACATCTACTCGAACCACCTGGAGCAGGTGAAGAAGCAGCTGGGTTACGGCACCGACCCGGAGGGTAACCCCTACCCGCCGCGTGAGCCGTACCCGTACCCCAAGCTGGTCATTAAGACGAAGAAGCCTTCTATTTTCGATTACGAGTATGAAGACTTTGAGCTGGTGGATTACAAGCACCACCCCGGTATTGCCGCCCCGATCGCGGTCTAACTGCAGGTAACGAGGAGGAATGATGTTTCGTCTGGGCGCTATTTGGGCTCAAACTGATGCCGGCATCATTGGTCGTGACGGGGATATGCCCTGGTACGCGCCGGAGGATTTGGCGCACTTCAAGAAGGTGACGCTGGGCGCTCCGGTGATTATGGGTCGCCGCACCTGGGAGTCGTTCCCGCCGCGTTTTCGTCCTCTGCCGGGCCGTACGAATATTGTGATTAGTCGGTCGGTGACCGAGGCGGAAGAACGCGATGGCGCCCTGTGGGTTCCTTCGCTGGATGCGGCGCTGTACGCGGCTCGTGACGCTGCGGGTGCGCCGGTCGAAGCTACCCCGGCAGATACCGCCGCAGTTGATGCTTGGATTCTTGGTGGCGGCTCCGTCTACGCGGAGGCGCTCTCCCGCACCGACCTGCCCGCCTTCGGTCGGGTAGAGACGGTGGAGCGGACCCTCTTCTACTGCCAGGAAGGTAACGAGATTACCGGCGATACGCGAGCGCCCGACCTGCAGCTTGCAAATTCTGCGGGTAACTGCGAGGGTAGCTCCCCGAACGGGTGCTGGCGGGTCACCTCCGAGAGTGCCTGGGAAAATAGCGAGAAGGGCTACCTGATCGATGAGTCGGGCACGAAGAACCCCATGTACTTCTCGTTCCAGCGGCTCGAACGTATCTAGTTCAAGCTTCCCTCATTCACTCGCTGATATAGACATGCATTTCAAGTCTGCGGTTGCTCCACCCGGAGTACCGCGGGCTTGAGTGTTTAATGCGCCTCCCGGTGCCCCGGTAATAAACCCCGCCTCTTCACACGGTATCCCGTTCCGAATATCAAATTTTTTGTACGGTGTTAGTCCGCACCCGCCAGCCTGAGAGTACACTGGGAACCATGAACTTTAATCCCGGTGACTCTGTAGGTTTTGTTGGCTGGCGCGGTATGGTGGGCTCCGTCCTCATGAAGCGCATGGTTGAGGAAGGCGACTTCGAGGGCATTACCCCCGTCTTCTTCACTACCTCTAATGTTGGTGGCGCTGCGCCCACCTTCGACGGCGTAATTGAGCCGTCCGAGCTGAAGGACGCATACGACATTGATGAGCTGCGTAAGCACTCGATTATTGTGACCGCTCAGGGCGGTGGCTACACCGAGGCTGTGCACCCGAAGCTTCGTGCAGCAGGCTGGGACGGCCTGTGGATTGATGCCGCTTCCACCCTGCGCATGAACGATGACTCCATCATCGTGCTGGACCCCATTAACCGCGACGTCATCGACCGCGGCCTGGCATCCGGCGTGAAGGACTTCGTCGGCGGTAACTGCACCGTCTCCTGCCTGTTGATGGGCCTGGGCGGCCTCTTCAAGAACGACCTGGTCGAGTGGGCTACCTCCATGACCTACCAGGCTGCATCCGGCGGCGGTGCCCGCCACATGCGCGAGGTACTCGCGCAGTTCCGCGACCTGGGCAACGAGGTCTCCGAGGAGCTGAACGACCCCGCATCCGCAATTCTGGACATCGACCGCAAGATCCTTGCTAAGCAGCGCTCCGGTGAGCTGGATTCCTCCCAGTTCGGTGTGCCGCTCGCCGGCTCCCTGATTCCCTGGATCGACTCGGATCTGGGTAACGGCCAGTCCCGCGAAGAGTGGAAGGCTGAGGTTGAGACCAACAAGATCCTGGGCCGCTCCGAGGACGAGAAGATTACCATGGATGGTCTGTGCGTCCGCATCGCTGCGATGCGCTCGCACTCTCAGGCGCTGACCATCAAGCTTAAGAAGGACCTGCCGCTCGAGGAGATTGAGCGCATCATCGCTGAAGACAACCCCTGGGTTCGCTTCGTGCCGAACGAGCGTGAGGCTTCCATGGAGCAGCTGACCCCCGTGGCTGCTTCCGGTTCTCTGGAAATTCCGGTTGGTCGCGTGCGTAAGCTCGCGATGGGCCCCGAGTACATTAGCGCGTTCACCGTGGGTGACCAGCTGCTCTGGGGTGCTGCTGAGCCGATTCGCCGCATGCTGCAGATTGCTGTTGGCAAGCTCTAAAGCTCACTGACAAGCTATAAGAAAGCCCTCGCTCCCATTCTTTTAGGATGGGAGCGAGGGCTTTTTGTGCCTGCGTATAGCGCGTGTGGGGTTAGCGCTGGTTTGCGGCGGCGGCTTTGCGTTCTGCCTTGCGTGCGGCTTTGCGTTCCTTACGCTGCTGTCGCCAGGCGCGGTAGCGGTACCAGGCGGTGAGCACCACGTGCTTCATGAAAATATTGGCGCGGCGTGCCCAGGTGAATTCGGTACCCCAAATGCCCAGGCCGATGAAGATGAACAGCCAGCCGGGGCCGGGGGTGACGAGCATAATCAGTCCGGCGATGAAGCAGAAGGCGCCCACGCCGATGACGAGGGGCTTGTAGAGATGACGCATGACCGGATGCGCGTGCATACGCTCCTTGCGGGCTTCGAGCCAGCGGTGGAAGCGGCTGGTTTCGCTTTCCTTGACTTCATCTTCAATGGTTTTCAGGGGTGCTCCTTCCAAACGTGCCGTAGGTGAGTTTCACCGGGCGGCGGTGGTTAGAGAATAGCACCTACCGCTGGATGGGTGCTGTGAAAGATTTCTTCATGTTGAGATTTTTCCGTCATCTTCAAAATTTTTTCGTTTCAATAGTGTTCAAGTCGAAAGTACCTTTATACACTGTAAGGGAACAATTCGCCCGGCACTACGCCTAAACACTAAGGAAGCGACCCACTACCGTGTCCTCCCCTCGTCCCGTATCAACGGACTCATCCCGCACCAATGCTGTTGCACCCGCTGGTACCGCTGCACCCGCTACTGAACGCAACGCCGCACCGACCCTCAACGAACGCCTCGAAAACCTGCCCTTCACCCGTGCCCACGGCAAGCTCCTGGGTATCTCGGGTCTCGGCTGGGCGCTGGACGCCATGGACGTAGGTCTCATCTCCTTCGTCATGGCGGCCCTCATCAAGGAATGGCATCTGAGCCCCACCGAAGCCTCCTGGCTCGGTTCCATCGGATTCGTCGGCATGGCGCTCGGCGCAACCTTCGGCGGCCTACTCGCCGATAAGCTCGGCCGCCGCTACATCTTCGCACTCACCCTGCTGATTTACGGTCTGGCGACCGGTGCTTCCGCCCTGGCAACCTCCCTGGGTGTGTTGCTCGTCTTCCGTTTCCTGGTCGGTCTGGGTCTGGGCGCGGAACTTCCCGTGGCATCCACCCTGATTTCTGAGTTCTCGCCTCGCGCTATTCGCGGCCGCGTCGTGGTCGCGCTGGAGGCTTTCTGGGCTCTGGGCTGGATCCTCGCCGCTCTCATCGGCACCTTCATCGTTCCGCAGGCGAACGGCTGGCGCTGGGCGCTTGCCATCGGTCTGATTCCCGCCATCTACTCGCTCGTAATCCGTATGGGAACCCCCGAGTCGGTGCGCTTCCTCGAGTCGGTCGGCAAGCACGATCAGGCACGCCAGGTGGTCGAACGTTTCGAGGCCTCCCCCGCGCTCTTCTCCCGAACCGGTAAGAAGCAGACCGAAGACGCTTCCGCACACGGTGCCGCAGAAAGTGCCGACAACGCAGAATCCGCGAAGATTCACTCCATCTGGGCTGCCGGTCAGCGCCGCAAGACCATCGCCCTGTGCGTCATCTGGTTCTGCATCAACCTCTCCTACTACGGCGCGTTCATCTGGATTCCGGCGCTGCTGAACGCCCAGGGCTTCAGCCTCGTGAAGTCCTTCGCATTCACCCTCATCATGACCCTCGCCCAGCTGCCCGGCTACGCGGTCGCCGCCTACCTCATCGAAAAGTGGGGCCGACGCGCAACCCTGGCGACCTTCCTGCTCGGCTCCGCACTGGCGGCTGCTGGCTACGGCATGGCGCACTCCGAGGTATTCATTATCCTCGCCGGTTGTATGCTCTCCTTCTTCAACCTCGGCGCGTGGGGCGCCCTCTACGCCCTGAGCCCGGAGATCTTCCCGACCCACCTGCGAGGAACCGGCACCGGTGCCGCCGCCGGTATCGGCCGTATCGCCTCCATCGCGGCGCCGCTCATTGTGCCGCCGCTGGTCGCATTCGGTGGAACCCCGCTGCTCTTTACGCTCTTCTCCACCGCGTTCCTGGTAGCGGCAACCACCGTGTTCCTGCTGCCTGAACGCCGCGGCGAATCCCTCTAAAGAGCCGCCTAGCCTACATGATGGGCTGTCCCTCCTGAACGCTTTTTCCGAGTAGTCAGAAGGGACAGCTCATTTGTCATTTAAGCCCCCTATCCATGCGCCACAACCTCAAACTATGAGAGGATACGTTCTATGCTCGATTCCTTCCTCTCCAGCCCCTACCGCACAGAGTTCAGCCCCTGGCCCGTGAGCGAACACTACGCCACCGAACGTGCCGGCGGCGTGCCCGAAGCCATGCTACTACCGGGCGAACTCACCGTGCACCGTGACGACGGGGCAAAAATGAGCTACTACCTGGACTGGCCCGAGGAATTCAACGAATACACCCGCGCGATCACCCTGCGCCCGCGCACCAAAAACGGCTACCCACAGGACTTTACGCTCAGCGTCGCCGTACGCGACGGCCAGGCTGTCTTCACCGCAACCGCCCTCAGCTTCTGGGAGCAGCGCGACGGCCGCCCCTACGACCATGAGCCCATCGCCCGCGGCTACGTGGACGTCGCAGCCTACGAATCCTGCGAGGAATACGCAGGCAATTCCGCCGCGCCCGCCCTCATCGGCTGGGATATCGCAGACCTCTACCCTGCACGCATGGCGCTCATCCGCGCCCTCTGCGAAGGAATCGCCAGCAGCATCACAATGGGCACCCAAATCCTCGCGGACGGGCAGGTACAGGTCGACCACAAGGACGGGGATCTGCTCGCCCTACACGTAAACGCGATCAGCACCGTAGGAGGCATGGTCCGCGCCCTCATCATCGAACAGGACCGCGTACCCAGCGGCGTATCCACCGGCACCACTACCGGCGCCTCCGAGCGTGCCGACCTGCAGACGCGCGCCTACTACGCCAACGTGCTTTCCCCTGTTCCCGGCGAGTTCGGCAACCTTGTTTGGTCGCACAGCGAGGACGCGGAATACTACCCCTACCGACCCACGCGCCATAAGCCGATTTTCCACGCCCCCAGCCCGCCGCAGAAGCTTCCCCTGGCGGTTCAGGTACTGATGGAGCACCTGCCCGCCGCTCCCCTGGCGGCAACGCGCACAACGCCCAAGCGCAGGCCTTACCTGCCGGGGCAGATGTGTATCTTTTCCCCTCGCCACTAGCTCAGCGGGTCAATACAACGCTTCGGGCGGCCTCTTTATCAGAGACCGCCCGAAGCGTTTATTCTGAAGCGTTTATTCTATGCGTCCTCGCGCTACGAGAGGCGAGAAGTTAAGCGTTTAGATTTCGCCGTTAACCACGACAGGCTCAGGAACCAGAGTCACACCAAAACGTTCACGCACGCCGTCGCGCACAGCGCGGGCGATAGCGAAGATGTCCTCAGCGGATGCGCCGCCGCGGTTCGTAATCGCCAGGGTGTGCTTGGTCGACAGGCTCGCACGGCCCTGAGCAATCTCGCGAGACTCACCCTCCAGGCCAAAGCCCTTCTCGAAACCGGCGTGCTGAATCAGCCAAGCAGCCGAAAGCTTCACGTGATCGGGGTCCTCGACACCCGCGGTGAACGGGGAAGTCTTCACGACCACCGGGAAGTTCGGGGCGCCCTCGGGCAGGGAATCCAGGGTCGAGCGCGGAACAATCGGGTTGGTGAAGAAGGAACCGGTGGAGAAGGTGTCACGGTCCTCGGGGTTGAGCACCATACCCTTGGAGCCGCGCAGCTCCAGCACCTTTTCGCGTACCAGTGCGGATTCGGCGCGCTGACCGGGCTCAACGCCCAGGCTCTTCGCCAGCTCGGCGTAACGAATCGGGGAGGACAGGCTACCGAGGGTGAACTGGAAATCAACGGTCAGCACCACGTAGCGGGGCGAGCCGTTGACGGTTGCGCGCTTGAGCACCGAGTCGCGGTAGCCGAAGCGCAGGTCTGCGCTCGCGAAGGTCTTCCGAGTGTTCTTTTCACGGTCCCAGGTGCGTACGGAGGCGATGAACTCGCCCACCTCAACGCCGTATGCGCCGACGTTCTGCACGGGGGTTGCACCCACAGTGCCGGGGATGCCGGAGAGAGCCGCGGGGCCAACCCATTCGTTCTCGATGCTGAGCTTCACGAAGTCGTCCCAGATGGTGCCCGCCTGCACGCGCACGTTCGCGCCGCCGCATGCGGGGATGGGCAGAACCTCTACACCTTCGGAGGCGATGTGTACGACGGTTCCGTTGAAGCCTTCGTCGGAAACCAGCAGGTTGGAGCCGCCGCCCACGATGAGGACGGGTTCGCCTGCGGCGTCTGCAGCGGAGACTGCTTCGATAATTTCTGCTTCGGAGGTGGCGCGGACGTAGGTCTTAGCGGGGCCGCCTACCTGGGCGGTGGTCAGTTCGCTCAACAGCTTTTCAGTCATAGGTTAAGAATACCTGTCGTTGTGCGGGGTCAACACCCGCCACGCGTTAAAGTCACGAAAACCTTATGGTGATTTTGCCTTCATTTTCCGGCGCGCCTCCCGCAGAAAGAAGCGCCACCACCTGCGCCGGCGAGCGCGCAGCCGAGCATGCAAAAGCCCCGGCACCACCGCATCGGGTAGCGCTGGGGCTTTCACATAATTGCTTTCACACGGCTATCTGCAAGCACAGAAACTCTATGCCGAGAGACGAACCACAGCCTGGCTCTTCATCAGAACCTTCTGCTCCTTGCCTTCCTCATCACGAGCGGTGACGGTCATGTCAATGCGGGCGGTGCGCTCTTCCTCGTTCAGGGCACCCACCTTACCGCTGATGGTCAGGGCGTTCGTGGGGGTGTCGGGGTTTTCGCCGCCGGGTGCATCCGCCACGGGAACGGGCTTGGTGAATCGAGTCTGGTAGTCCACAATCGCGCCGGGGTCACCCACCCAGTCGCTCACGAGCTGCACGGCGGTACCCATGGTCAGCATGCCGTGAGCAATCACGCCGGACAGGCCCACCGACTGAGCAAAACGCTCGTTCCAGTGAATCGGGTTGAAGTCACCGGATGCGCCAGCGTAACGCACCAGCGAAGCGCGGGAGAGCTCCACGGTACGCGAACCGATGTCCTGACCCTTTTCAAGATCTTCAAAACGCACCATTAGTTTTCCTCCTCAGCACGAACCAGCAGGGAAGAAATGCAGGTGGTGACCGGCTCGCCCTGCGCGTCAACGATTTCTTCGCGGGTGGTCAGCATGGCGCCGGCACCCATAACGCGCACGGAGTCCACGTGAACTTCGGTGCGCAGCTCATCACCGGCAACGATGGGGCGGTGGTGGGTGAAGCGCTGGTCGGCGTGCACCACGCGGGAGAAATCAATACCGGCGGAATCGTCGTTGATGAGTGCCGCGTCAGCTGCCTGCGCCAGGATAATGGCGAAGGTCGGCGGGGCAATCACATCTGCGTACCCTGCCGCGCGGGCTGCCTCAACGTCGTGGTGGAGGGGGTTTTCTGCGTGAACTGCTCGGGCAAATTCGCGGATCTTTTCGCGACCGACAACGTAGGTGTTCTCGGACGGGTAGACCCTGCCCACAATCTCAGGGTTAATGCTCATGATTTCAGTCTACCGTTCTTGTGCACAGTGTTCAGCTCAAACGCACAGAGTGGACAGACCACTGTACAGGTAACCGGCGTGCAGGCAACCAGCGTGCAGGCGTGCAGTATTTCGTCGCATTTTTACCTGCTAGCGAAGGCCCCTACCCATCCAGCCCAAGCAGGCGTAGGCTGGACGGGTACCTGCAATCAATCAAGAAGGAAAAATTGTGTCTTCTAACGTAAAAATTTCGGTGCTTGACCTGATGCCGCACCGCCCCGACCAGAGCCAGCACCAGACCATGCTCAACACCATCGATGCCGCCCGCGCGGCTGAGTCCTACGGCTACGAGCGTTTCTGGGTCGCCGAACACCACAATGCCGGCTCCCTGCTGTCCTCAGCGACCGTCGTGGTCATGGCGGAGATCGCCGCCGCAACCGAGCGTATTCGCGTGGGTTCAGGCGGCATTATGCTCCCCAACCATGCACCCTACGTGGTGGCGGAGCAGTTCGGTACCCTCAACGCATTCCACCCCGGTCGTATTGACCTGGGTGTGGGTCGTGCGCCCGGCACCGACCCGATGACCGCCGCCGCTCTGCGCCGCGACGATTCTGCCGCCATGAGCTTCCCCGCCGAGGTGCAGCAGCTGCAGCGCTTCCTGGGTGAGCCCTCCCCCATGCACCGCGTGCACGCCATTCCCGGCCAGGGCTCGAAGGTGCCCCTGTACATTCTGGGTTCTTCCCTGTTCGGTGCGCAGCTTGCCGCACAGCTGGGCCTGCCCTACGCGTTCGCTTCGCACTTTGCGCCCGCAATGCTGCAGGAGGCGGTAGACACCTACCGCGCAAACTTCAAGCCCTCGGAGCATCTGGAACAGCCCTACGTCATGGTGGGTGCAAGCGCAATGCTCGCCGATACGGATGAGCGAGCCCGCTACCTGTATACGAGCCAGCTGCAGCACTTCCTGGGCGTGGTGCGCGGCAATCTGTCTTTCGCACCTCCCGTGGAAGATATGGACGCCGTCTGGACCGACACGGAGAAGATGCACATTGACCGCATGACCGCCGAAGCAATCGTAGGCTCCCCCGCCACCGCGCAGGCTCGTATTGAGGACCTGGTGGCGCGCACGGGCGCTGACGAGCTCATCGTCATGACCGAGGCGTGGGAGCATGAGGACCGCCTGCGCTCCTACGAGCTACTGTCCCAGCTGCCGGTGGTACGCCGCGCCTCCTAACGCTTTGATCAGAGCATAAAGACGAAGCCCCCGAGTATTTTTCTCGGGGGCTTCGCTATGCCCGGTATCGAGCAGTGCGCTGAGCGCATGCAGACCGGGCTTCAGGCAAAGAAAATAGGCAGAGAAAATTGGCAAACAAAAAAGCCTGCCTCCGAAGAGACAGGCTTATCTGAGCCCCGACCGGGAATCGATCCCGGGACCTCCATCTTACCAAGATGGCGCTCTACCACTGAGCTATCGGGGCGTAGCGGTGGACGGGCTCGATCCGTCGACCTCACGATTATGAGTCGTGCGCTCTAACCAGCTGAGCTACACCGCCACATCATTAATACGTGCTCTCGCATGAATTAATGAGAGAGCCCCGACCGGGAATCGATCCCGGGACCTCCATCTTACCAAGATGGCGCTCTACCACTGAGCTATCGGGGCAACAGGTAAAACTATACAGGTCTTCAGGAATGCTCGCAAGCGGAAAAGCTATGGCATACGCCACATTTGATGTTTTCCTGTTCTCCGCATTGCCGCATGAGAGCCCAGCTTTGATCAGAAGCCCCCGCAATGACCAGGCACCACCGCAACAGCTGATGCAAACACATCAACACACAAATACAAAAGACCGGCAGGAGAGCTCATCGCTCCCCTGCCGGTCTTTGACTCATCTGCGGATGACAAGGTTGCTAGCCGATAGCCTCAGCAAGCCTCTCATACCGCAAATCCATGCTTAGCCGGAATCTTAGTAGCGCTTGCCGCGGCCGCCGAAGTCACGGCCACCGTCACGGTTACCGCGGTAGCCGCCATCACGACGGTTATCACGACCACCGAAGTCGCGACCACCAAAGTCACGGCCACCATCGCGGTTACCGCGGTAGCCACCCTCGCGGCGGTTATCACGGCCGCCGAAGTCGCGACCACCGAAGTCACGGTCATTGCGCTTGCCACCGAAATCGCGGCCGCCACGCTTGAAGTCGCGGTCGCCGCCGAAGTCACGGCCACCGTCACGGTTGCCACGGTAGCCACCCTCGCGACGGTTATCACGACCACCGAAGTCGCGA
>NZ_KV808300.1:1919-51018 GCF_001812205.1 Rothia sp. HMSC069C10 | reverse complement strand
GTTATCACGACCACCGAAGTCGCGACCACCCTCACGGTTGCCGCGGTAGCCACCCTCACGACGGCCACCACCGAAGCTACGGCCACCGCCGCCGCCCTTGGGACCGTTGTCCTTGCGGATGTTGATGAACTCGCCAGCGATCTTGGTGTCACGCAGACGGTCGAAGAAGTCGCGGGGCAGGTCCTCAGGCAGGCCAACAATGGTGAAGTGCTGGCGAATGTCGATGGAGCCAATCTGGGAGCCCTTAATGCCACCCTCGTTAGCCAGCGCACCCACGATAGCGCCTGCGGTCACACGGGAGGAACGGCCAACGTTCAACTTGTAGTTGACCATGCCCTCGTCGTTGTGCGCGCGCTTTGCCTTGCGGCCGCCGCGGTCCGAATCGTCGTCGGAGAAGGGGCGGGAGTTGCGCGCGATATCCTCTTCCTCATCCAGGAAGAACGGGCGACCCTGCTGGGCGATAACAGCCAGTGCAGCCGCAATGTCCTCAGCGGTGGTGTCGTGCTCGTTCTCGTAGTCCTCGATAATCTGGCGGAAGAAGCTCAGGTCCTCAGACTCGATGGTCTCGGTAATCTGCTGTGCGAAGCGCTGCTTACGGGTCTCGTTCACTGCCTCTGCGGTGGGCATGTGCATCGGCTCGACCTTCTGGCGGGTTGCCTTCTCGATCTGACGCAGCATGTACTTCTCACGCGGGGTGACGAAGAGGATTGCGGCACCTTCGCGACCTGCACGGCCGGTACGACCGATGCGGTGCACGTAGGACTCGGTGTCGTGGGGGATGTCGTAGTTGACGACCAGGGAGATGCGCTCAACATCCAGGCCGCGTGCCGCCACGTCGGTTGCCACGAGGATGTCAATGCGGCCGTCACGCAGGGCGTCAACGGTGCGCTCACGCAGCTGCTGGGGGATGTCACCGTTAATCGCTGCTGCCGCGAAACCGCGTGCCTTCAGCTTGTCGGCAACTTCCTCGGTTTCCTTCTTGGTGCGCACGAAGACGATGATGCCGTCGTAGTTTTCAACCTCGAGCACGCGGGTCATTGCGTCCAGCTTGTGGGAGTGCATGACCTGCATGTAGCGCTGGGAGATGTTTGAGCTGGTGGTGGTCTTAGCCTTGACGCGAACCTCGCGGGGGTCGTTCAGGTACTGCTGAGCGATCTTGCGGATCGAGTTGGGCATGGTTGCGGAGAAGAGGGCAACCTGCTTGCTGTCGGGGGTGCCTTCGAGGATCTTTTCCACGTCTTCGGCGAAGCCCATGCGCAGCATTTCGTCTGCTTCATCGAGTACCAGGTACTGCAGGTTGGACAGGTCCAGGGACCCCTTTTCCAGGTGGTCAATCACGCGGCCGGGGGTACCGACGACGACCTGCGCACCGCGGCGCAGACCAGCCAGCTGCGGGCCGTAGGGGGAGCCACCGTAGATGGGCAGGACGGTGAAGTCCTCCATGTGGGTTGCGTAGGAGGAGAAGGCTTCTGCAACCTGCAGAGCCAGCTCGCGGGTGGGTGCCAGGACCAGAACCTGGGTGTCGCGGGAGACGCCGTTGATGTCGGCGAGTTCAGCCATGCGGGACAGTGCCGGCAGCGCGAATGCTGCGGTCTTACCGGTACCGGTCTGTGCCAGACCAACCACGTCGTGGCCCTCAAGCAACAGGGGGATAGTCTGTTCCTGAATGGGGGACGGCTTCTCGTAGCCTACCTCTTCCAGGGCTGCCAGGACGCGTGCGTCCAGGCCCAGGTCGGTGAAGCGTACGCCTTCTTCTTCAGCCTTGTCGGCGGTTTCTTCGGCGGGTGCTTCTGCAGTAGCTTCTGCGATGGTTTCTTCTGCTTCTACAGCAGGGCTCTCAACGGTGTTCTCGGTGATGTTCTCAGTGGTCACAACGGTCTCTGCCTCGGCGTTCAGTTCGGCCGGGGTAGCAGTATTCTCAGTCAATTTTTCCTCTATACGGTAGGGGTGGATAGCGCACGCTTTTCGGCGCTTACCGGGTGTCCCCTTCACGGCCCAGCCACACATCATCCCCTGGGGAGTAGAGCGTCCAGGGGTCCTCCGTTACCGGCACATTCTGCAGAGGTGTTCTGCGGATGCTACGGGTAGCGGCTCTTTGCTGGGGGTGGTCTTGAATTTCTCGGCACATTATCCGCACGCTTGTTCGTACTCTACGCTCAACGCACAGTAGTTCCTGTGAATCAGGGTGTACAGGGTGGGTAATGCTCACATGCAATGTCACGTATTCCTGGTGGTTCGCCTTCCCGCTCTACGGCGGTGGTGTGTCTGTTACAGCAGACGCAGCAAAGACGCTGGACCAGAGATCGTTAAGAGAAGCCCGCGTGTACGGTGTAAACCGCAAATTTATGGGGCGTATCAATCGGTGATGGTGAGTACGGCGCACCTACAATTCCAGCACCACCTTGGGTGCCGGGTGCGCACAAGACCTTCATCGGGGGTTCCCGTATTCTACCTAGTCTACCTTAGCGGCGTCCATTTAACCCCAAAAGGTGCTTAAAACCTCATCTCTTAACGGCGAGCGCCCACCCCGCTGCGTGCGGGGTGGACGCTCTTTCAGTTGCTGAGCCGAGGGGCTAGTCGACGCGTCGCACAATATCAATCGTGCCGACAGTCGCATACTTAGCGTAGGAGCTGCCGTAGCGGTCAGCCGCATACTGTGCGGCGTTGGTCGGCGGGTTGCCGCCCCAGGAGTTGCTCATGCGGTCGATGACCACGTAGTCGGGCGCTGGCTTACCGGTGTGTCCAATCCAGTAGACGGTACGACCGGGAATCAGCTGGGTCAGAATCGACAGGTCAGATGCGACCGATACCCCTTCAGGTACCTTCTGCACGGCGTCCTGCTTCATCTGGTCAGTGGTGGTCAGCGCGGAGGCGGTGAACTGCGCATTACCCAGGGATGCGAGGGGCTGCTGGGAGCCGGGCACAAAAATCGGGGACGCGGCAAGGAAGAGCGCCGCGGCGGGTAGAGCCCATACGGGCATGCGGCGTGCCATGGCGCTGAGGCGGCCAGGCTCAGCCGCTGCATCGGCCTCCTGCACGGAGGCGCTATCGGCTACTCGCGCACCCAAACGCACCGGAATCGCGGCGGGAACCACGCCGTAACGTATCCGCATGACGGCGTCGAGCAGGGCGAGGAAGACGACGGGCATGAGCACGAGCGAGTAGTGCCAGGTGCTTGCCCAGTAGGATTCCATGGTGGAGAGCAGACGCCAGGCGAGGGTCGGCAGGGCAATTGCCGCGAGCGGAGAAATGACCCAGAGGATTGCGCCGGTAATGAGCAGCAGGCCGAGGGTTGCCAGCTTGGTGTTGTTGCTGAGCATCTGCTGCGCTGAGCCGAAGGGGTCGCCCAGGGCTGCGGAGAAGTTCACCTTGTCGGCGTAATCGAAGTTTCCACCGCTATTGAAGTAGGGCAGAATCACGTAGACGGCGACGACAGACCAGAACACACCCCACATCATGACCATGGTGGATTCTGCGACGGCGGGGGTGCGTGCCCACGAGGAGTAGAGCTGCTGCATGCGGGCACGCATGGGGGCGGGAGTACCAGCGGAAAGGCGCGGCATCAGAATGTCAACAGCGGTGCTCAACCAGCCGGTGCGGATAAAGATGATGAGGCCGATGGCTGCGACAGTAATACCCATATCTTCTTTGACGAAGGCAATGGGCAGGGACCACCAGCAAGCGTAGGCGAGGTAGCGGGCACGTTCGGTGCCACTCACTCGTGAGGCAAGCACCAGGTAACCGAGGCTCATGGCAAGCAGCGGCACGGCGAAGGCTACTTCGTGGAATTGGGCGGCGATAGCCTGCTGAACGCCGAAGCTGAGGGCGAATCCGGCGCCGAGCAGCAGACCGGTGAGGGTCGGGATGACGCTCTGAAGTTTTGCGGACTGAGCATTCTGCGCAGGTTCGTTCTTCTGCGCATCTTCAGTTTTCTGGGCGAGCGCGAAGGCACGCTGAGTGAAGCGCACAATGGCGAAGCTTGCGAAGGCGACCAGGGCGTTCTGCACGACCAGTAGCGTGGTCGGCGAGGGGAACAGCGCGTAGATGGGTCCCAGAAGCACCAGAATCGGGTGGAAGTGGTCACCCCAGAGGTTAAAGTCGGGCCCCTTAATCGGCACGATGGGCACGGAGAAATGCGAGTAGGCCTGTGCCATCTGGGTGAAAATCGCCAGGTCCCAGGAGGGCGTAATCCAGTGCTTCATCTGCTGCAGCGAGTAGTAGGTGTACAACGCCATGACGGCGGCGGCAAGCAGCAGACCGGGTAGTAGTTCGAGGGGGCGGATGCTCTTGACGCGCTCGGTGAGGGACTGACGCGGCTGTTTCTTGGCGCGCTGAGTACGGCCCGCACTGGTGGCGGCGCTGTTCTTCTGTTCAGGTGCGTCAGTATTCGAGGATGCTTCTTGTGCTTCCGCTGCCATAGGCGTCCTTCTCTCGGGGTGTATGTCCGGGGTGCGTGTCCGGGCGTGGGCGCCCTTGTGAACGGGCGGAACGCATAGCCTGTGTCGTGCCGGTGGCGGAGTTTGCGTTCGTTCTCGCTCTACCCTTTAGGGTATCGCATTAGTGGCGTGCCTGCCCTTCCTGCACTTTTTGTATCTTGGTCCGCAATTATCTGCCGCGGATGTTGCTGCCCGGTTTGGGCGCATAGACTGGTGGGGTGAGTACGTTTCCTTCCTCAAACCCCGGCGGTGCGACCTCCGGTAGCCGCGCGGCAGCGGGTGCACGGCGCATCCGGCATCCTTTGGCGGCAGCTGGTGTGCCCTATGCGCCAGCGCTTGCGGATGTTCTTCAGGAGCCTACCATTCTTAGCCAGCCGCGCGTTCAGGTTCGTACTCTCTCCCCCGCCGCTTCGCCCCTTCCCGGCGCTCTGGCTCCCGAGGCGTGCGAGGTTGTGATTGAGCCGCATGTTCCGGTGCAGTTGGCGCAGACTTTGGGTTCGTTGCGCCGCGGTGCTCAGGATCTTTCGTATCGTGCGCTGAGCCGCGCGGATGGTGCCGAGCGAATCTGGGTGACGGCTCGCACGCCGTTTCACGAGTTCCCGGCGGTGCTGTACGCCGAACGTTTGGCGCGGCCAGCCGAGCAGGTGACCGCCCGCGCCGAGGCTCTCCCCTCCCTGCATCGCCTGCTGATGCGCCCGGTGCGTATTCGCATCTGGGTTTCTTATAGTGCCGCAGATCAGCAGATGCAGGCGCGAGCCGATCTTCAGGCGCTGGCGCAGGAAATGACGTACTGGCTGGGGTTGCACGACCCCGCCGAACAGTTTGGCGCGCTGTCGTCTTTTGAGGCTCTTCCGCCGCGTATTCAGCAGGCGTGGCGGCAGAATCCGGGGCTCCGCCTCAGCGCCTCGGGGCAGTTGGACCGGCAGATGCTCAACGCCATTGTGGAGCAGCGCATCACCCAGACCGAAGCGTTCAGAACCTTAGGCTGGGTTCTGCGAAAGTACGGCTCCCCCGCCCCATCGACCGGGTTGGGGCATCAGCCCGAAGGCATGCGCGTCTACCCAAGCGCCCGGACCCTGGCGACGATTCCCACCTGGGATTGGCATCGGGCGGGCGTTGATAAAAGCCGCTACGATGCCGTGTACGCTTACGCTCGTTCCGCCGAGTCTCTGAAAAACATTGCGGCAGAAGGCGACGTGGCGCTTCTGGCGCGGAGCCTGCACACTGTGCGCGGCGTGGGCCCGTGGAGTATTTCCGAGGTTCTGCAGCGCGTGTGCGGGCATCCAGATGCCATCAGCGTGGGCGACTACCATCTGGCGCACGCGGTCGGTGAGCTATTCACCGGTCAACGCACCGATGATGCGGGTATGCTCGCCCTGCTGGTACCCTACAGCCCGCATCGGCAACGTCTGGTGCGGCTCATGCATGCTTCTGGCTTCTCAAAGCAGAGGTTCGGGGCGCGCATGACCATTGAAGATCACCGCGACCGCTAACACGCATGCACCCTAACGAGGTTAAAAGGGGACGGGGCGCCCCAGCCGGTTGTGCCGGCGGGTGCGCCCCGTTCAAGCTCTTTTGTGGTGGTGAGCTTACTTCTTCTCTGCAGAGCCCTCTGCTGCTGCGATTTCTGCACGGACCTTGTCCATGTCGAGCTCGCGGATCGAACCAATCACGGTCTCCAGCTGGTCTTCGCGCAGTGCGCCGGCCTGCTGGTAAACCAGGATACCGCCACGGAAGCCCATGATGGTGGGGATGGAGGTGATGCCTGCTGCCTGAGCGAGCTGGCCCTGGTCCTCGGTGTCAACCTTGCCGAAAACAATGTCGCTGTGCTTCTCCGAAGCCGCCTCGTAGACGGGGGAGAACTGCTTGCAGGGACCGCACCAATCTGCCCAGAAGTCCAGGAAGACGATGTCATTGCTCTCGACGGTAGCAGTCAGGTTCTGCTGAGTAATTTCAATAGTAGCCATGAGATAAAGCTACACCCTCAAGACCCCAATCGCTAATTGTTCGCCCTGGGATTCAAACATTGTGAAAGATATGACAAATTGCCGTCATAGTTGGCTCTTTCCGCGGCAGTTTCAGCCGGCCCGCGGGCGTGTCGCGGAGGCTCCCGCGAAAGGTTCCGCACCAGGTGATGGAGGCGCACGACCCGGCAGGCGAAAGCCCCCGTGTGAGCTCTCCCTCCCCTCCCGCAAGAAAGCCCCTCGCGGACATCGGGAAAAACGGGCGCACCCACGGAAGGCCGCTGCGGGAGCCACCCTGAAACTGGTTTTAGATACACAAAAGCCCGGTTACTTTCGTAACCGGGCTATTTGTGGCAGGTGAGGGATTCGAACCCCCGTAGGCAGTGCCAGCTGATTTACAGTCAGCCCCCTTTGGCCGCTCGGGTAACCTGCCGCCTAGCTAGGTGCTAGTTGCTCGCTCAAGCGAACAGAGACTACTCTACAGCAGTTTTAGGGACTTGTACACTTCACACAGGGTTTTGTGACGAAGGTTATATATCTGGTTATATTTATCGTCTTTTCGTCACATCAGAGCGTCGGTGCACGCTCACCGCGCATCCATATCTACCGCGCATATCTATCGCAGCGCCCGCGCCCTCATCCTAATTGAATAAAGCCCTCATGAATAAAGCCGTGAATAAAGCCAATGCCTACAGCAGCTTTAGAAGGAGCGGGACGGAGTATCGCCATCCTGCTCAAGCAGAAGCACAATCTCCAGGTGCTCCAGATAGCGGCGCGCCTGCTCCACAGTGCACATGTCACCGGCAATCTCACGCTCCAGGTCACGGCGAACGCCACGGAAACGTGCCACCAGCGAAGGCTCAGTCAGAGTAATACCAATGCCTTCAAAAGGAGAATGCTTAGACTCTTCCGCATGCAGGTCAAGATGAATATCGTGGTGGTCAGACTCGTTGAGGCGCTCAGCCTCAGGAATACCTTCGGGCTCAGCGCCCAGAGAGGTATGCAAGTCAATGAAGAGCAGGGTTTGCAGGTCGCGAGCTTCCTCGCTCGTGCGCAGGTCCGTCGTGGACAGGTTAGGAGTGGTCATGTTTCTATTGTCCTCTTTTAAGGTTAGTAACACCTGTAAAACAGGCCCGTTATTCTGATAGTTAGCTGTGAACAAGAGCCCCAACCCGGTAGGCTAGTACTAACCGGTGCCAGTAGCACCTCATTCACGAAAGGAAAGCCCATGGCTAGCGAATCGTCATTCGACATTGTGTCCAAGGTGGACAAGCAGGAAGTTTCCAACGCACTGCACCAGGCGCAGAAGGAAATCTCCCAGCGTTACGACTTCCGCGGCGTAGGTGCAGAAATCGACTACTCCGGCGATAAGATCCTCATCAAGGCAAACGCCGAAGAGCGCGCCCTGGCAGTGCTCGACGTTTTCCAGTCCAAGCTGGTCAAGCGCGGCATCTCCCTGAAGTCCCTGGACTCCGGCAAGCCCTACGCATCCGGCAAGGAAACCCGTATCGAGTGCTCCATCAAGGAAGGCATCGCGCAGGACCAGGCGAAGAAGATCTCCAAGATGATTCGCGAAGAGGGTCCCAAGGGCGTGAAGGCAAACATCCAGGGTGATGAGCTGCGCGTCTCCTCCAAGTCCCGCGATGACCTGCAGGAAGTCATTGCAATGCTCAAGTCCGCTGACCTTGAGATTGACCTGCAGTTCGTCAACTACCGCTAAGCGCTCGGGTCCAATGGAGCCGGCGGATGCACCCGTCGCATCCGACGCGCACCATCGAGCGCAAAAAATCCTCGGGACGACTACTTCCACAGTAGCCACCCCGAGGATTTTTGTCTGTAGCCCCGTCATCGCGGGTCATAATCGTCACGCCGGGTCATATTCGTACAGCGTCACATGCATACAGTGACACACTCGCGCCCGGATGATTCAGCGAAGAAAAGACTTAGTACTGCCCCATCTCACGAGCCTGCTGCTGCAGACGCGCAATACGCTGGTCCATCGGCGGGTGAGTAGAGAGCATGTTCTTCAGCGAACCGAAGGGGTTCGCAATCATCATGGCGCTCGCCGCCTCCGTGTTGCGGTTGTTCGGGTCCATCGGATACATGGACACACCGCTCTCCAGCTTGTTCAGCGCCGAAGCCAGAGCCAGCGGATCACCGGTCAGACGTGCACCATCTTCGTCGGCATCAAATTCGCGGGTGCGGCTAATGGCCATCTGAATGACCTGCGTAGCAATGGGAGCCAGCATGGCAACCACGAACATGGCGAGGGGGTTGGCGCGTTCACCATCGCGGTTGGATCCGCCGAACATCGCGCCAAACGAGAGGAACTGAGCCACAGTACCGATAATGGAGGCGATACCCGCCGCCACCGAAGAGGTGAGGATATCGCGGTTGTACACGTGCATCAGCTCGTGGCCGAGCACGCCGCGCATCTCGCGCTCATCCAGCAACTGCAAAATACCCTCGGTGCAGCACACCGCCGCATTCTGCGGGTTACGACCGGTCGCGAACGCGTTCGGAGTCATGGTCGGTGCCACATAGAGGGCGGGCATGGGCTGGCCCGCGCGGGAGGACAGCTCCTCCACAATGTCGTAAAGCACCGGAACCTCTTCACGGCTGACCGGGTAAGCATTCATGGAACGCAGAGCAAGCTTATCGGAGTTCCAGTAGGTGTACGCGACCGAACCCAAGCTAAACAGGCCCATAACCCAGATGAAAATGGAGGTGCGGAAAGTCGCCGAAAGCAGGCCACCGATGAGCAGCATCATGCCCACCATGGAGCCCATCAACAGGGCAGTTTTCAGTCCGTTGTTATGGCTGTGCATGGGTATCCTCCTGAACAATTAGGTCAGTGCGTACAGCGTGTACTTGACTCTATAGAATACGTGCAAGCACTCGCGTGCGCACCTTCTGGAGCGCAGATTCACCCAGAGCGTCACCCATGCGCCGAAAGCTCATAAGGGATTAGGGAATAGCGCCAGGGATATTTACTAGGGGCACCTGCTCCAGCACCTGCGCCGTAGCAGTGGGGAAAATACCCAGCAGCAGAATCGTGCCGTAAGCACCCAGGAAAAGGATGAAGAGCAGGCCGAGCATCAGCTGACCTTCCAGATCAAAACCGGTGGTAGTACTGCGGTACTGGCCGTAAATCACCGGGGTCACGATGGGCACACCGAAGAGCAGAATCATCAGCAGAATGTAGATGGGGTTTGTGAAGTCGTACACCATGACCCTATCCTCCTTGATGGTGATTGCCGGTACGGGTTACTCTAGGTTCTTTGATTGTACGGCATCTCTTCACACCCGAGGCCGGGGCGAGGAGGGGCGCCACAGAGTGGATGAAAGGGACGCCCTGCCGGCTTATTATGAGCTTTTCATAAAATAATGATGAATTTCTCATAATAATGTGTAGACTTAAACCTATGACCGACGCAAAGACAACCTCCGATACGAAGAAGACCCAGCACCCAGACCATCACAACACCGGTTGCGCCCACACCACCGGCCTGCCCCTGCTCTCCGCAATGAGCCCCGAACAGCTCGAAGAAGCATGGACCACCGGACTGCGCGCCAGGGGCCGCCGCGTCACCAAGCAGCGCCTCGCCGTACTCCACGCAGTGCAGGAACACCCGCACTCCACCGCCGACACCATCGTGCAGGCAGTCCGCGAGCGCATCCCCGCCATTACGGTTCAGTCGGTCTACGTGATTCTTGCCGACCTGACCGACATCGACCTGCTGCGTAAGTTTGAGCCGCCGGGAACCCCCGCCCTCTACGAAACCCGCACGGGCGACAACCACCACCACGCCTTCTGCGTACGCTGCGGCAAGGTCGAAGACGTGGACTGCGCGGTCGGCTCCGCACCCTGCCTGACCCCCAGCGATTTTCACGGCATGGCACTCTTCAGCGCAGACGTGCTCTACCAGGGCGTATGTGTAGACTGCCAGACCGAGCAGGAGGCGGCACTCGCCCGCGCCCAGCAGGAAGCGGCAACACGCGCCCTAGCTTCATAACCCTATAGAGCTCGGGAAATCGGGCAGGCTCGGTCATGAGAGCTTTTAAACCGTTGAGGCGGCGACACAAGCAGTGTCGCCGCCTCAACGGTTTAAGTTATTTAATGCAGGAGCTTAGGCACCCATGCGGGGCTGCGAGCCCACAATCTCCAGCAGCTCGCGAATCTGCGCCGCGGTCAACACCGTGGAGGGGTTAATCGCGTTCACCTTCACGCTCGGAGCACCAATCTCCAGGGCGTAACGCAGAATATCCAGGGCGTTCGCCGAACGCACCTCAATATGCGGATCCAGTGCCGCAATCTCAATGGGCGAAGTGAACACCAGCAGGCTCTGCGGGTTGCCGTTCTCATCCGGGTCAAAGACGAAAGAGGTACCGGACGGGTCAGCCGGGTCAACACCCACCAGCAGCACGGACGCCGGGGACACCAGCGAGCCGAGCAGCATCTGCATGTTGTCCTGGGTCAGCGCCATCTTCGCGCCGTCGTTACGGGGCGAAGTGACAATCCACTGCACCTGAGCGCGCTCAATGTAGCACTCGTGGTCGGTGCCGGGGTCAACCACAATCAGGTCCAGCGCCTCGTTGCCGAGGAAATCGATAAAGACCTTCATCGCCGGTTCACGCAGAATCAGCTCGTCGCCCTCGGACTCCTGACGCACGTAGCTCTTGCCAATGTGCTCGGAGGAGGAGAACACGCACAGCGCCTGCATACCGGTCTCGGGCATACGAATGACCTGGTGGGTCAGCACCGACTCGGGGCCCATCGGGTCGGTCTCAGACGGAATCAGCAGGGAACCGGTCGCATCCAGTAGAACGTCGCCGCCGAGCATCGTGCGAACCACGTTAATGAGGGTTCGCTCCTGCACATCGTTACGGAACGTCTCAAGAGCGGCGACCAGGTAGGGGTTCGGAATCTCGTGCTCGCTCGAAGACAGCGCCGCGGCGGCAGAGTGGCGGGCGCGACCCTCCATACGTTCACGAGCCCAGGCGGGAATACGCGACGCGTCACGCGGGAACTCAGTCAGGTGCTCACGCACGTCGGTCGCGGTCAGGGTGCCTTCATTCTTCCAGCTGGCGGGCTCATCGTCACGGTTATAGGAGGCACCCACGCTGAACTGCGGGTTCGGCCAGCCGGTTGCCGCCACCACAATGGAGGCGGTGAACCAGGTGCCGCGGTTACCGTCGTAGGCGGCACGCTGCAACTTGCGAACCTCAGCAATAATGGGCGAGCCGTCCTTGAGCGGGCCGATAGTGCCAATGAACTCTTCACCGTCGCGGAATTCACGCACACGCACGAAAATCTGACCTGCCAGAGGTTTGACGTCCAGCACCATTTCGCTCCAGCCGGGGTCAACACTAACGACATCCAGCAGCCAGCTTCCAATGTTGTTCAGCGCATCCTGGATGCGCGCGGCGCGGCTACTCGTCTCGGCGAGGCGGGGTTCAGTCATAGTTCATACATCCTTGAGTGTGAATACGGCGCGGCTGGAGGCATCCGTGTTCGGTCGTAGTGTCGGCTTACAGGGTGCCGGAAGAAGCCGTCTCTTCGATTCTAACGAACACAGGCACTCAACGCAGATAGTTTACGCCGAAAGATATATGCTCTATCTCTCCCCTGCACCTCTCTAGATGGCCCATTCGACCCTCTTAACGTCCAATACGCCTAAAGCGCACACTAAAACCGGGGATACACGGCATAGTGAACGCTAAAAGGTTGATAATCTTGAAGCATGACGAATTCTCTGCAGGACCTTATCGACGCATCGATCTTTATCTCCACCGAGTACCAGGCTCGACTCGCTGAGCTCGTGGGTACCTCCGAGTGGAACGTGGATTTCACCTCCCAGTCTCTGGATTTTGAGACCACTCCCCCGCTTTCGCTCAAGCCGCACCTGCTGGGCACCGAATCCGAGAACCGCGGTACTTGGATTTGGTCTTGGCAGCAGCTGGGCTACTTCCCCGACTCCGTTGTTTCCGCCGCTATTCAGGCGCGCGAAACCGGTGAGCGTGACGGCCTGGCCGAACTGACCACCGACGAGCTGCCCCTCTCCGAGTCCCTGGCACGCCGCCTGACCCTGGCAACCAAGACCATCAGCGGCCTGTACGCACACTACCCGCTGCCCGCGGGCGCTGGCGTGCGCGCATGGACCCTGCTGGAGGGCGCTGAGCTGACCCTCGAGGCACCGACCTACAAGGGTATTGGCCGCGTCATCGCTAAGACCCTGCAGAGCGAAGAGATCCACAACCAGGTTCTGGCGGTGGACTCCTACGCTCAGCAGCGCGGCTTCCACATCGCCTGGGACACCGAGGCAACCGCCGTGCTGACCGCAACCGACGGTGCCCTGCGCCTGTGGTTCGACGAGGGTCGCATCAGCGGCATCGAGCAGGCTGAGCCTCAGGTTGGCCCCGAGGTTCTGGAGCAGTGCGCAGCCGCTGCCGCACAGCGTCGCGAATCCCTCGCCGCACTGCGCACCGAGATTGAGCGCGTGGCAGCCGCAGAGGCAGCCGCTCAGAACGCACAGCGCGAGCAGGAGGCAGCAGAACGCGCCGCCGCACGTGCCGAGGCTGAAGCAGAGCGCGCCGTCGAGATCGCCGAGCACGCACCGGTCGCAGACACCGAGGTACCCGGCGTTGAGAGCACCGAAAACCTCTACCCCGCCGACGAAGCTCCCTTCGATCAGGAGCCGGCAGAGTACGCAGAGCCCGGCCTGGTCACCGTGGAGACCCTGCCCGGCGAGTACGAGGCAGAGGAGACCGAGCAGGCTCGCGTCTACACCGACGAGTCCATCGGCGCCGAGCAGCCCGAGTACGAGACCGTTGAGGCTTCCGCAGAGTACGCTGAGGAGCCGGTCGCCGTTGAGACTGCAGCTGAGCAGTCCGCAGAGGCTGAGCAGGATGCAGCAGAATACGAAGAGCAGCACGTGGAGCCCATCCGCAACGCTGGCGCAGCTCCCGACCTGCAGGCAGAGCACGAAGAGGCAGCCCGCCGCGAGCAGGAAGAAACTGCACGCCGCGAGGCAGAGCAGCCCAAGAAGAAGGGCTTCTTCTCCCGCTTCTTCGGCCTCTAAACCGAATACGCAGCATTCCTCAGGCGCGGTATCCTCGTGGTACCGCGCCTGAGGCGTCCCTAGCGTATGCTGCACCCCGTATCGGGTACAGTAGTGTGCGCGCATCGAAACCTGTGTGGGTACCCAGCTGGCGCATCCCGATGAATAGCTTAGAAGAACGTAACCGAAGAATCAGGTCAGACGAAACCATGTCAGAAACGCAGAAGCACACCACCCGCAACGGGTTTATCACCATCATCGGCACCTACATCATTTGGGGTCTGCTCCCCCTGTATTTTGTGCTGATGGCGCCAGCAGGACCGATTGAGATTGTGGTGGCGCGAGTGGTCTTCTCCCTCATTTTCTGCGCCCTGCTACTACCGATTGTGCGGGCAACCGCGGACTTCCGCCGCGCTCTCAAGAATCGCCGCATCATGCTGGTGCTAACGGCGGCATCGTTCCTCATCGGCGCGAACTGGCTTATCTACGTGATGGCAACGACCAGCGGCCACACGATTGACGTGTCTCTGGGCTATTTCATTAACCCGCTAGTCTCCGTGGTGCTGGGCGTGATTTTCCTGCAGGAGCGCCTGCGCGCCGCGCAGTGGGTGTCCGTGGTGATTTCATGTATTGCCGTGCTGATGATGAGCCTCATCTACGGTCAGGTGCCTTGGACGGGTCTGGGCGTGGCATTCTCCTTCGGCATCTACGGCCTGCTCAAGGCGCGTGTAGCCCACGACGTGAGCCCCCTCATCTCGCTGTCTCTAGAGACTTTTATCCTGGCGCCTCTGGGCATAGCAGCGTTGCTTGTGCTGAACGCGCAGGGGCAGATGACTCTCTTCAGTGAGGGTCCCGGACATTTCTGGCTCCTCGCCTCCACCGGCGTGGTCACCGTTGTGCCCCTCATGCTCTTTGCGGCGGCTACCAAGGCTCTACCGCTGTCAGTCATTGGCATGGTTCAGTACCTGGGCCCGACCATCCAGTTTGTTCTGGCGCTGACCGTTCTGCACGAGCAGATGAGCGCCGATAAGGTGCTGGGTCTGAGCCTCATCTGGATTGCGCTCATCATTTTCACCGTGGATGCGGTGCGCGCTTCCCGCTCCTACCGCGCCTCCGCGCTGTCCGACCCGGAAACCGGCATGATTCCGCTGGTACAGGCTGAAGACGTGCAGAGCAAGTAGCTCTCCCCAAATCCGCACAAAACACAGTCCCGCACAAAACACAATGATGCCCCGCAGGCTAACGCCTGCGGGGCATCACTTTATGTCGCGTTCACACGCTAAAGCTCAGAACCCTGAGCCTCAGCAGCATCATCGAGGGCATCCAGATCCGGATGACGGTGCAGGTTCAGCAGAGCCAAACCCAGGCCACCCCAAATGATCAGGATTGCCACAATGAGCATCACAATTGCGGAGATAGACATGAGGGCTCCTAACGGGTAATAGTCGAATCAACGTGGCCGTGCTCCACCTGACCAGAAATCACCGGAGGTGCCGGCGGCTCTTCAGCCGCACGAGACTTCTTCGACCAGGGCAAAAGAGAAATAACAATCGCGCCAACCACCAGCAGTGCGCTCATGCCCCAACCGAAAATCGCCAGCAGATCCGCGGGGTAACCCTCATACGGAGTCTGAATCAGCTTCCAAACGCTCTGAATCAGGGAGTAACCCAGAACCAGCGGAGTCACGACAGCCAGCAGACCCATCCAGATCTTGCCGACCTTGATGGAGGAGTAGCGGTTCAGGTGCTCAGCCAGAGCGGGCAGAGCACGCACCACGTATGCAACCACGATAATGGCGCACAGGCCGGCAGCCAGAATACCGAAGAGGTTCACGAAGTTATCGAGAATATCCAGCACGTACAGGCCGGTAGTGGTCGGCATCAGCAGCAGCGAAATCAGAGCCATCGGAACAATCACCAGAATGGTAGACGCCAGACGGGACGTCGCGAACTTATCCTGAATACCGGCAATAATCACCTCAAGAATCGAAATCAGGGAGGTGAAACCAGCAAAGAGCAGGGAACCGAAGAAAAGGATACCGATCAGCACGCCACCGGGTGCCTGAGAAATAATGGTCGGGAACGCGATGAACGCCAGACCAATACCGCTGGTCGCAACCTCGCTCACCTGGGTGCCAGCAGCCTGAGCCATGAAGCCCAGAGCAGCGAACACACCAATGCCAGCAAGAAGCTCAAAACCGGAGTTCGCGAAACCAACCACAGCACCGGAACCGGTCAGGTCAGTCTTAGGCTTCAGGTAGGAAGAGTAGGTGACCATAATGCCGAAGCCAATGGACAGCGAGAAGAAAATCTGTCCGTACGCAGCAACCCACACGTCCGGGTTAGCCAGGGAGTCCCAGCTGGGGGTGAACAGAGCGTTCAGACCGTCCACAGCACCGGGCAGGGTCAGCGAGTAAATCACCAAACCAACGAACATGACCAGCAGCAGCGGGATGAAGATAATGTTGGCTGCGCCCACGCCCTTCTGAACACCCAGAGCCATCACAGCAAGCAGAACGCCCCACACCAGAACCATGGGAATCAGGATGTTCATGTTGAAGTCCAGGGAGACGCCGGGATCCTTTGCGACCTTCAAGAACTCGCCCTGGAAGAACGCCTTCGGGTTATCGCCCCACTCATTGGTGAAGGAGAAAACCATGTAACGCAGAGCCCACGCCACAATAGCGGCGTAGTAGATAGCGATGACGAAGTTAATACCCATGTGCCACCAGCCAATGAACTCGGTCTTACGGTTCAGACGGCGGAAAGCCAGCGGGGACGACGCACGCGCACGGTGACCGATTGCGTAGTCAAAGAAGAGGAAGGTCAGACCGGCGGTCAGCAGGGCGACAATGTAGGGAATCATGAAGGCGCCGCCGCCGTTATCAAATGCGATGTAGGGGAAACGCCAAATATTGCCCAGACCAACAGCAGAACCGATGGCGGCAAAGATAAAGACGCGACGGCTAGAGAAGCCTTCGCGCTTCGTGGGCGCCTTAGGGGTAGATGCTCCCATAGTTGTAAACCTCGAATGTGTGGGGACGCGGATGGTTGGTGCGAGAATAACCCGTCGGGGTGGTTGGGCTCTGCTCGTGTCCAGAAATAGTAAACGGCTCTCCAACACGGGGTGGGCGTGGGAGCCGTCAAACGTCTGAAGGGCGGATGTGCACCTCAGGCATGCCTATAAGGATTACCTTAAAGACATATAGCGGTCAAGAAGACCCCAGCATACGGAACTATGCGGGACAGGGCACTCGCTCACACCCACCCTGAAAACCGGTACTGACTAGCCATAATGCAGAAAACCCCCGCTGAATCCAGTCAGATTCAGCGGGGGTTTTGAAGTATGAGACGCATCAGCGCTTACGCCAGAGCACACGTTACGTGGTGAGGCATTTTAGCCCTCGCGGTGAACCACAGCGTGAGCGAAGGACTCCAGCGCAGCCTTCGCGGTGGACTCGGGCAACGGAGCAATCGCGGCAATCGCGCGGTCCGCCCAGTCATAGGCGATCTGCCATGCTTCCTGGGTGACCGGGTGGGCGGCGAGCGCCTCCACAGCGGTCTCCAGAGCCTCGTCGGAGCTGAGATCGGCATCCAGCAGTGCACGAACCTTGATAGCAGATTCGTCGCCAGCGGCTACCGCGCGGTCCAGCAGGATGGTCGGCAGGGTGGGCACGCCCTCGCGCAGGTCGGTGCCGCGGGTCTTACCGCTGGTCTTGCCGTCGCTCACAATGTCAATCACGTCGTCAGCGAGCTGGAATGCCACGCCGACCAGCTCGCCGTACGCCTTGACCATGGAGATAACGTCTTCGGAAGCGCCCGAAAGCAGGGAGCCGTACTCGCCGGCTGCGGCAATCAGGGAGCCGGTCTTACCCTCAATGACGGCGATGTAGTGGTCGAGCAGGTCCTGGCCCTCGCGGGGGCCGGTGGTCTCAAAGAGCTGACCGAGCACCAGACGTTCGAAGGTCTGGGACTGAATCTTCATGGGACGGGTGCCCAGCTCGGACACCAGCAGGGACGCGCGGGAGAAGATCAGGTCGCCGGTCAGAATTGCGACGGAGTTACCCCAAATCATCTGGGCGCTGTCCACGCCGCGGCGCTTGGGGGCATCATCCATGACGTCGTCGTGGTAGAGGGTTGCCAGGTGGGTCAGCTCAACGACCACGGCGGCTTCGATGACCTCGTCGTTGATTTCGCCGTCGACAGCTGCCGAAAGCAGCGCCAGCAGCGGGCGCACACGCTTGCCACCCGCGGAGAGCAGGTGACGGGATGCGACATCCGCCAGGTGGTCGGTCTGGGCGATTGCCTCTGCCAGGCGCTCCTCAATACGCGCCAGGGAGGAGAGAATCTGCGGGCCCAGCTTGGGGTCTGCGGCGATGAGTTCAAAGCCCGCGGGAAGCTTCAGGTCGAGGTCTCCCAGCAGGTCGGTTGCGGCAATGGGCTGCTCTGCGTTGCTCACGGTGTCTTCTATCTTCTTGGTGTTGGTGTCTTCGGTGGTGTGTGAACGCGGTGTCTATGCGTTGTGTGCTTCGGGCTTGAAACCGCGATGAATGGCGACGATACCGCCGGTGAGGTTGCGGTACTGCACGGAGGTGAAGCCCGCCTCCTTGAACTTCTGCGCCAGTTCCTGCTGGTTGGGCCAGGCGATGATGGACTCGGCGAGGTATTCGTAGGATTCGGGATTGGAGGAGATCGCGCGGGCAATCGGCGGGATCGCCTTCATGATGTAGTTCTTGTAGACCGCGCCGAAGGGAGCGAAAGTCGGGGTGGAGAACTCGAGGATGACGATGCGTCCGCCGGGCTTGAGCACGCGGTAGATTTCGCTCAGCGCTTTGGGGTAGTTTGCGACGTTGCGCAGGCCGTAGGACATGGTCACTGCGTCGAAGGTTTCGTCATCGAAGGGTAGGGCGGTGACGTCTGCCTGCACGAAGGTCATGTCGGGGCGGCGGCGGCGACCCACATCCAGCATGCCTTCGGAGAGGTCTGCTGCGATGACGTCCACGCCGGCGTCGGCGAAGGGTTCGGAGGAGACTCCGGTGCCTGCGGCTACGTCCAGCACTTTCTGGCCGGGGTGCGCGTCTACGGCTGCGACTGCCTGCTTGCGCCAGTAGATGTGCTGGCCGAGGGAAAGGATGCCGTTCATGAGGTCGTAGCGTTCGGCTACGGTATCGAACATGGCGGCGATGTCGCTGGTTTTCTTGTCTAGGGTTGCGCGGGTTGCGCGGGTGTTCTTCTCTGCGTTCACGCTCTCAATTGTGGCATGGAGGTTACTAGATTCGATAGTTGGGTAAACCGTAGTAGTGTCGCACGGTGCGTTAAGGTGCGTTCTGAAGTGGTTTTCGAGTCGCTAATTCGGGGTTTTATTCAGTTTTTGGGGTGTAAATTATTCATATTCAGCAAAAATTTATGAATATTTATGTATATGCTTGCATTTTTTAACATAGGCGCGCACAATAGACCATAGATTTCATAGAGCACACCCTACACAGGAGCATCCCAATGAACACCGCAATCCTCAAGAAGGCATCCCTTAAGCCCCTCGCACTACTGGCAGTGCTACCTCTGGCCCTGACCGGCTGCGTCTCCACCGCCAACGAGAACTCTGACGCCAACGGCGAGGTCAGCCTCGTCAAGTCCGGCACCCTCAGCGTCTGCACCAACACCCCCTACAAGCCCTTCGAATACGAAGAAAACGGCACCATTGTCGGTCTGGATGCAGACATCGCCAACGCTATCGCCTCCGACCTGGGCGTGAAGGCTCAGCTGACCTCCATTAGCTTCGAGGGCCTAGACTCCGGTACCGGCCTGGCTACCGGTCAGTGCGATATCGCCCTGGCGGGTATCGGCGTGACCGATGAACGTAAGAGCAAGATGGAATTCACCACCGTCTACTTCGACGACAACCTGGCAATCCTGGTCCCCAAGGGTTCCTCCATCACCTCCGCCGCAGACCTGAAGGGTGTCAGCGTTGGTGCACAGCAGGCAACCAGCGGCGAAACCTACGCCAAGGAAAACGGTGCAGAGGTCATCCAGTACGAAGACACCTCCCTCATGTTCTCCGCCCTGAAGACCGGTCAGGTCAAGGCAGTCGCAGCGAACCTCTCCGTGGTGTCCGAGGCACTGACCAATGACCCGGACTCTTTCAAGATCGCCTACCAGGATTCCGAGAACACCGAGCAGATTGCCGCAGCAGTTTCCTCCAACAACAAGGCGCTGCTGACCAAGGCAAACGCCACCATCGCCAAGCTCAAGGAAAACGGCGAACTCGACAAGATGAAGGCCAAGTGGGTTGGTGCCACTTCCTCCACCTCCGCGAGCGCCTCTTCCTCCGCTTCCTAAGCGTCTAGCCGGTTAGCCTCTCCCCCGATTCAGGAGTACCCTTATTACTTTTGGGTTGGGGGATTCTCCGGCCTTCACCCCTTGTGAGCGTGTAGAACGCTCTTGACCGAACAGCACACGGATAAACAGCACACGGATAAGAAAACGCATGTCCTCTAAACTCTCACCCCGTCAGAAGCAGAAGCTCTTCCGCTACGCACAGTACGCCCTTCTGGCAGTTATCGCCCTGGCAGCCATTCTTCTGGCTGACTGGAAGACCCTCAGCCAGCAGGTATTCAACCTGGACGTTGCGGCTCAGCAGTTCCCTGACGTCATCACCGTGGCGTTGAAGAACACCCTGCTGTACACCACCTTGGGCTTCATCGTGGGCCTCTCCGGCGGTCTGCTGCTGGCGCTCATGCGTATTTCCTCTATCGCTCCCTACCGTTGGATTGCGACCCTGTACGTGGAGCTTTTCCGCGGCATCCCGGCACTGCTGGTCTTCTTCGCGTTCGGTTACGGTATTCCCCTGGCGTTCAAGATCCGCTTCGTGGATAACCTGATTCCGGTGACTCTGTCCCTGGGTATGGTTTCGGCTGCTTACATTAGTGAGGTTCTGCGTGCGGGCCTGCAGGCGATCCCGAAGGGCCAGATGGAGGCGGCACGCTCCCTGGGCATGTCCCACACTCGCGCGATGATTTCGATCATTATTCCCCAGGCGTTCCGCGTGGTTCTGCCCCCGCTGACCAACGAGGTTATCCTGCTGACCAAGGACTCCTCCCTCGTGTACCTGCTGGGTGTGACGGTTTCTCAGTACGAGCTGGCGAAGTTCGGCCGTGAGGGCCTGACCGCCGCTAACGCGGGCCTAACTCCCCTGGTGGTTGCGGGTCTGTGCTACCTGATTATCACTGTTCCGCTGGGCCAGCTCTCCGCATACTTTGAGCGCCGCACCCAGCTTGCGGGCCGCAAGTAAGCGCAACGACAGATACGGATTACGGAAGATACTATGACTGTTTCAACTTCATCCATGGCCGCCTCCTCGGTGCGCATTTCTAACCTGCACAAGTCCTACGGCAAGGTTCAGGTTCTCAAGGGCATTGACATGCAGGTCAAGCCGGGCGAGGTCGTGTGCCTTATCGGCCCTTCGGGTTCCGGTAAGTCCACCCTGCTGCGTTGCGTGAACCTGCTGGAGGAGCCGAATGACGGCACCATCATGGTGGGCGATACCGAGGTCACCGACCCGGACGTAGACATTAACCGCGTGCGTACCCACATGGGTATGGTGTTCCAGCAGTTCAACCTGTTCGGCCACCTGAACATTCTGGATAACTGCACGATCGCTCAGATTAAGGTTCTGGGCCGTTCCAAGGCTGAGGCGGAGGCGGTTGCCCTCGAGCAGCTCGCCAAGGTTGGTCTGGAAGGCAAGGAAGACCGCTTCCCGGCTCAGCTGTCCGGTGGTCAGCAGCAGCGTGTGGCTATTGCGCGTGCGCTGTCTATGAACCCGGACCTGATGCTCTTCGATGAGCCGACCAGTGCACTCGACCCGGAGATGGTCGGCGAGGTTCTGAGCATTATGCGCAACCTTGCTGACGAGGGCATGACCATGATCGTGGTAACTCACGAGATGGCGTTCGCCCGCGAGGTCGCCGATAAGGTCGTCTTCATGGCCGATGGCGTGGTCGTGGAGGAGGGTCCCGCCGATCAGGTGATTGGCAACCCCCAGCACGAACGTACTCAGGCTTTCTTGGCGCGCGTGCTCGATCCGACCCACGCCGTAGTAGACTAGTACTAGCTCTTGAAAAACGTAGCGGGCGGTGCTGTACGAAACATTCTGTTTCGCGCAGCACCGCCCGCTTTTTAATGCTCTAGTTCGCCGCTATTTCGGTTCTAGAAGATACGGCGCGCCACCTTGTCAAAGAGACGGTCCGGCAGCACGGTATGCAGGAGCACGGAGGGCTTAGCACCGAAACCTACCAGGTAGCGGGTCTTGGGGCGGCGCGCCTCCAGGGCTCGCAGAATGGTCCTAGAGATAACCTTGGGTTCCGAGAGGTTGGAGGACGGCGAGTAGAGCTTACGCATATTTGCCGCAACCCGCTGCGCCTGAGCCGCGTAGACACCGTTTCGGGAGGATTCCTCCAGGTGGTCTGCCGCGATGAGTCCCCAGGGGGTTTTGATGCCGCCGGGCTCGATAATGACCACGTCAATACCGAACTCTTCAACTTCCATGCGCAGTGCATCGCTGAACGCCTCAAGGGCGTACTTGGTGGCGTGGTACCAGGCACCCAGGGGCGAGGTAATACGCCCCGCCATCGAGGAGATATTCAGGATGCGCCCACTGCCCTGTGCGCGCATATGCGGCAGCACCAGCTGGGTGAGGCGCGCCAGGCCAAAGAGGTTCACCTCGAACTGGCGGCGCGCCTCGTCGATGGGGACGTCTTCAATAGCACCGTAGGATCCGTAGCCTGCATTGTTGATGAGCACGTCAATGCGGCCTTCTGCATCAATGATCTGCTGTACGGCGGCTTCCATGGACGCCTCATCGGTAACATCCATGCTGAGCGCTTTCACACCCTCGGAGGCGAGCTCTTCAATCTTCTCAACGCGGCGGGCGGCACCGTAGACGGTGTAGCCGTAGCGCACCAGTAGCGGCGCCACGTCGTAGCCAATACCGGAGCTGGCGCCGGTGAGAAGAACGACGGGGCGTTGCAGTGACTTGGGCATTGCGTATCCTTTCGGGTTGCTCCCTGTGAGGTTAGCGGGAGTGTACTTCTCAGGGTACGCCCGCGCGGGACGAACCAGCGTGCAGAAAGCTCAGGGCGTAGCGTGAGGGCATTCTCGCCGGTATATATGAGGGCAGGAGGACAGAGAAAAAGCTCGCCGCGGCATCCTGTGCAGATGCGGCGGCGAGCTAAGGTTTTGGGGTCAGGGGTTTAGAGGCCGGGGTTTAGACCTCTTCGACGTCGATGTTAACCTTGGGTTCGGGGTGCGATTCGCCGGTCAGCATGGTCACTAGCAGGGTGGAGTCCTTCACGGCGCGCAGGGAGTGCAGCAGCTTGGCGGTCACGTGAATCGGCTTGCCGGGTACCAGGGTAATATCGCGGTCCTTCACGTGGAAGATAACTTCACCCTTGAGCACCTGCACGAAGACGGGGTGGACGCTGTGGTGCTCGTGCCAGGACTGGCCTGCAGCCAGTTCCATGAGGGTCAGGTTGCCGCCGTCGGCATCAACGATCTTGCGGGCCTGGGGCTTATCTTCAAAGGGGGTCAGCGCTTCGGTGAGCTGGGGGAATACGAGGACGCGGCCTTCATGGGTACCTGCCATGGTACGCACCTTTCTCTTCAGGGGTGAGTGAAAGGGGGCACACACCCCCTCTCTAATATTGGTATTAAAAATACTAAATTTCTTATATTGTATTCCCCTCCCCGCACCCGGACAATATCTCAGCTCACATCAAGCTGAAACATCCCGCGCAGAGAGGGGAACAATACTTACTGGTAGCTCCACACCTTCGAATAGGCGGAGCGATTACTATTACGCGGACGCAACAGGTTCACCATCAACGCCGTCGTACCAAAGCTCACCGCAATAATCATGCAGGTCGCCGCGGTAAACGCACCACCGGGAATCGGCGCAAAAATCGCAATCAGATACAGGATGACCGCGCAGAACGACAGGAACAGCGTCGCAATCGTCATCAACGGCACCAGCACCAAACCGCCACGCGCCGGCACCGCAAAATCTGCCGGACGCACATAACGCAACACGCCCATACCCACGACCGTCCAGATGGCGGTGACCAGAATAGCGGTCACCACATCCGCCGGGCGGTGCCAACCGTTAATAATCGTGGAGGCACCCGTCAGGCAGGTCGCCACCGCCGCGCAGAGAGCCACCGTGGGCCGCAAGAAACGAGGCGCCGCTAGGAAGAGCGCCGCGCCAGCCGCCGCCGCGAAGGTCGTGTGGCCACTGGGCGCCGAGTTGCTCAGCGCCTCCTGAACACCCAGGTCGGGCTTCACGATCAGGTAGTGCTTGAGCAGGTACGTGCTCGTCACCGCCGCAGCCCCAACTAGCACGCCAATCAGCGAGGGCAGGAACCGGTGCTTCCAAATCAGCACCGCAATCAGACCCAGCACCGCAATCACACCAACAATCGTGGGCAAAGAATCCAGCGCAGTCAGGGTCGGACCGCGGTAACTCTTGAACTGATGCGCATACTCGGTGTACGCCTGCTCATCAACCTGCTGGCCGGTCGCCGTGTAAATGAAGAACACAAACGCACCGTAGAGAGACAGACCCAAGAACAGCAACGCCATCACGTGACGCATCAAAATACCGGTACTCGGAAGATGGTGCCCCTGCTCTTCGCCGGGACGATTCACCGGGCGGCCCGAAGCATCCACGGGAACCTGACCGGTCTGAACATACGCACCGTTCGGGTAGGCGGCGGCAGGATACGCCTCGGGAGGATAAGCCACCGGCTGCGGAGGTGCCTGCGGAGGCATCGCACGCGTGGGAAGAGGCTGCTGCGCGCCCATCTGAGGCGCACCCATTGGGGAGGCACCCATCTGATTGTTCAGCGGGAAACCGCTCACCGGAGGCTTCGGCGGATCGAGGCGGCGCGTAGCCTGCATCAGCTCATCCGCGCTGTAGTTCCCCTGAGAGGCGCGTTCCTGCGGCGAGGGAATCGTCTCAGGAATCTTAATGGGGGCACGGTAAACGCGCGGCAAAGGACGGGTCGCACCAATAACCTCTGAGGTGTCGGGGTGCGAAGAAATAACTTCGGTATTCGCCGATTCAGCGTTCACGAAACCCGCGTTTACGGAACCCACGTTTGCAGAACCTACAGGCGCAGCTTCGTGAGCCGGCGACGAACCGTAATCCGTCAAAACTTTCGTACGGTCATCACTGTGCGCAGCGGCATGGGTAGCCGTTTCGTGGGAGGCGAGCACCTGGGTAGCGTCCTGATAATCAGAAAGCACCGCAGTCGGGTCCTGATAATCGGAGAGAACCGCAGTCTCATCAGAGGAAAACACCGTAGTGGGCGCGTTATCGGCAGCGGCTGCACGCACGTCATCGGGGTGAAGCACACTGGTAGCGTCGAGGTTTTCGGAGCTCTCCCAACCGGAGTTTCCCGAACCTGATGTATTCGCTTGCGGTGTCTTCTTCATAACCCTTCGTACCTTCTCGCCCTCATGTCTGTTAGCCATACCCGAGCCCGCCGATGCCAGCCCCTCAAAACAGTAGCCCCCAAGCTGCCGTTTTATGCGAAGCACCGTCCGAGTTCTCGGGCGAATAACTACCTACTATCCCAGGTTAAGCTATGAAAAACTAAAGTTTTTTCGACCACAACCTGAGAGTTTCCAGAGAATGCGTGACAGGGTGCGAGCGCACCCACCCGCCCCCGGAATGTTATGGTGAGCTCATAGCGCATCACAGAAGGGCAGATACCTTGAACACCAGTATGAGCGTGCCGCCTCTCGGCTACGGTTTTCACCTCACGAACACTCCCCTGCCGCCACTGCAGGAGGTTCTGGAGAACCTTTTCACGGTCGAAATTCCGATGACGGTCACCTTCCGCGGGGTCAATAGCCGCCAGAGCGCGCTGATTCGCGGCCCGCACGGCTGGGGCGAGTTCGCGCCCTTCCTCGAGTACGGTGCGCAGGAGTCTGCCGCGTGGCTTGCCTGCGCGCTGGAGGCGGCGTGGCTGCCCACCCCGGAGCCGGTGCGTACGCGCATCCCGCTGAACGCGACCCTGCCCGCGGTACCGGCGGAGCGTGTGCCGGAGGTACTCGCCAAGTACGAGGGTGAGATTCAGGAACTCAAAATCAAGGTGGCTGAGAAGGGTCAGAGCCTCACCGACGATATTGCCCGCGTGGCGGCGGCACGAGATGCCCTCCCGAATGCGCGTCTGAAGGTGGACGCGAACATGGGCTACACCCTCGGCGGTGCCCTTGATGCACTGCGCAAGCTCTGTGAGTACGGCATTATCTACGCAGAGCAGCCCGTGGCATCCATTGAGGATATGGCTGCGCTCCGCTTTGCCATTGCTAAGGAGAGGCTGCCCGCCCGCATTGCCGCGGACGAGTCGATTCGTAAGGCGGAAGACCCGCTGAAGGTGGCGCGCGCGAACGCCGCGGACCTGATGGTTATTAAGGCGGCACCTCTGGGCGGTGTACGCCGTGCGCTCGCGCTGGTGGAGCAGGCGCAGCTTCCGGCGGTGGTTTCTTCTGCGTTGGAGTCTTCGGTGGGCATTGGTGTCGGTGCGTCCCTGGCGGCTTCCCTTCCGACTTTGAGGTACGGGTGCGGTCTGGGCACGGTCTCCCTCATGGCTGAGGACGTCACCGATGAGCCGCTCATCGCCCGCGACGGGTTCATGGACCTGCGCGCCATCACCCCCAGCCCGCAGCGCCTGGAGCGTCTTGCCACCGATGAGCAGACCCGCCAGTGGTGGGTGGAGCGCGTCACCGCCTGCTACCGGGTACTGGAACGCGCCTGCGGACTGTGAAGACTGCAGTTATCAAGGTCGCGCCCGTGAAGGGTAACCATAACTGAATGAAAAACCTTACGGCATTAGAATGGTACGGTGACTGAAAACCGCTCAACCCCCGCCATGCTCACCGCAGTATCCGTGCTCGATTCGCTGATTCGTGCCGGCATGCGGCATGTTGTCGTGTCTCCGGGTTCCCGCAGCGCACCTCTTGCGTACGCTATTGCCGCCGCCGCTGAAGCCGGCGCCCTCATTGCGCACGTGCGCGTGGACGAGCGAAGTGCAGCCTTTACCGCCCTGGGTATTGCCAAGGCATCCGGTCAGCCCGTGGGTCTGGTGTGCACCTCCGGTACGGCCCTGGGCGAGTACGTGCCCGCTGTCATGGAGGCGTACCACGCCGGCGTGCCCCTGGCGGTGCTGAGCGCGGACCGCCCGGAGCGTCTGCGCGGTAGCGGCGTGAATCAGACGACCCGTCAGGCGAGTTTCTTCCATCCTTTTGTGCGTGCTGAAGCCGATCTGACCTCCTACCCCGAGCAGGTGGAGGGCGAGCAGACTCAGGCTTTTGCCGCCTGCTTGAATGCGCTGACCGGTCGTAGCGCCGAGCACTGGCGCAAGCAGTCGGCGGAGCCGATTGGCCCGGTGCACCTGAACATTTGTTTCGATACGCCGCTGACCCCCTCTGGCCGTTTTGCGCAGATGCTGCCGCAGTGGGCGCAGAGCCTGCTGGAGGATTACGACCCGCAGGCTGAGGGCCGTGCCCGCGCCGCCCGCGCTGAAGGTTCCGGGCTCTCCAGCGCCGAGCAGCGTTGGCTTCTGGATTCTTTGGAGGCGCAGGCGGACCTGGCGGAGTTCACTCCGGCGCACCGCACCGTGGTGGTTGCCGCTGACGGTGCCGGCGAGTTTGCGGCTGAGTTCGCGCGCGTGCTGAACCTGCCGCTGTTTGCGGAGCCTTCCTCCGAGGCGCGCCACGGCGCAACCTCCATTCCTCACTACCCGCAGCTGCTCGCTGATGGTTCGTTCGCCCCCGCCGCGCAGATTGAGCGTGTGGTGCTCTTCGGCCACCCGACGCTTTCGCGCCCGATTACCGCATTGCTGGAACGCGAAGATATTCAGTGCGCGTTCTACGCCCCGCGCCGCGCCAGCTGGTACGAGCCGGGCGCTCGCTCCTTCGTGGAGCTGTCAACCCCGCGCGAGCTCGCCGAGTTTGCGTGCGCATCCTCTGCTGCCGCTGATGAGCTGGTGGACGAGCTGAGCTGGCTAGAGCAGTGGGTTGAGCCCGCCCGCGAGCTGCAGGATGAGTGCCTGCGCGCCATTGCCGCCTACGAACATCCCGGTGCTGAGAGCACGGTTGACTACACCGATTACCGCAACCGCACCGCCGGTCGTTCCTACGCGCGCCGCGTCTGGCAGGATGCGGTGGCTCAGCGCCGCCTCATGGTGCTGGGCTCCTCAAACCTGGTGCGTGATTTGGATGCGGCAGCTCCCTCCCTGGGCGAGCCCGCCCCCGCGCGCGTGTTTGCTAATCGCGGTCTTGCCGGTATTGACGGCACGATTGCAACCGCTATTGGTGTATCCCTGTCTGGCTACTACCCTGCCGGTGTAGATGAGAACTCCCGCCCGGTCATTGGTGGTGCCGCCCTGCCGGTGACCCTGCTGTGCGGTGACCTGACCTTCCAGCACGATGTGTCCTCGCTGAACCTGCCGAATACTGAGCTTCTGCCCGAACTGCGCGTTGAGGTCTTTGACGATGCCGGCGGCGGTATTTTCACGACCCTTGAACACGGTGATATGGCTCGTCAGGAGCAGTTCACTGCGGCTGTGGATCGTTTCTTCACGGTGGCTGCCGCCCCGAATACTGATTTGGCGCGCATGGCTGCCGGGTTTGGCACCGAATCGGGCGTTGAGGTGCGCATTCACACACCCTAAAGCTGTTTCTAAAGGCTGCAGGCTAAGCCCCGTGCGCAGGGTTGACCGATATACTGAAAACTACCTGTGCCATAGCCTTCCGTGGCTGAACGCTAGCCGGTCGTAGCGGTTTCACTCGCCGCTGCATTCGCGTTTTTTGCGCGCCTGCTGACGTAAGGCACCCTATCTATCATTTATTGACATTCACGCTCTTGCCGCTGATGCACACCGCCCGCGACCCGAGGTTTTACCCCGGTGAGCCCGGTGCATGCGGCGGACGTTGCCCCCAAGGATTCTCATGAGCTCACTCGATATTATTGTTGCCGTCCCCTCCGGAGCCGGTTGGGTTCCCGTACACGCCATGGCGGAGCTTCTCGCCCGCTACACCGGCGGCACCGTGCACACCGTGGATGTGGGCGCATCCCTCAGCAAGGAGACCAAGCTTCTGGCGCGCCTGCCCCGCCTCAAGGGCGGCTCTAAGCGTTGCCTGGTGATTGCTTCTGACCCCGGCCAGCTGTACGCCATTTCGCAGCGTTCCTTCGCGTTCCGCCGCTACGGCGCGATTTACGGCTGGGTGATTGATAGTTTCTGGGATGACCGTATTCCCGCGGTGGCTAAGTCCTCCACCTACGACCGTATTTTCGTTGCGGACGTTGACGACGTTCAGCCCTGGACCGCTGCGGGCGTGAAGGCCCCCGGCGTTCTGCCCTGGGGTGCGGATGTTTGGAGCAAGTTCAGCGACCGTCTGGCGGCGCTGGAGTCGAAGAGCACCGACCTGCTGCGCGTGGGCCGTCAGCCCGCCGCCTACGAAGATGACGAGGCGACCGCCGCCCTCGCCGCTGAGCTGGGTCTGAGCTTTGAGGGCCGCCCGCCCTTCGGTGCAAATGACCGCGAGTCGGCTCAGCATCTGCAGGATTCGCTGAACCGCGCGAAGTTCCTGCTGGCGTTCTCCACTTCGGTCAGCCCGGCGCCGTACACTCACCCGACCAAGGAGTACATCACCGGTCGTTGGACCGATGCCCTGGCTTCGGGCGTGACCGTGGTCGGCAAGGTTCCGAACACCACCACCGTACGTGAAATCCTTTGGGATGGCGCGACCATCGACATTGATCATGCGGATGCACGCGCGGGCCTCGCGCAGGTTGCCGATGCGGTCTCCCGTTGGACCCCCGCGCAGGGTGAGCAGCAGATTCGTCAGGCGCTGCAGCACCTGGATTGGCGTCACCGTTTCGTGCAGCTTTGCGAGGCAATGGGTGAAGTCCCGGCTTCTTTGCAGGCTGATTGCGAGGCAATGCGCGCCCAGTACGTTCAGCGCTAAATACGTGCCCTAAGGTTATGGGTATATAAAAGGTGAGGGCTGGTTTCTATCATAGAAACCAGCCCTCACCTGTATTTATGCCCCATGAGGCATATTGCATACGGGGTTTTAGTACGAAGCCTGACCCAGAGTAATCGGACCCGTGAAACCACTGGTATCCGGGTGATCCGCTTCGAGATATGCCGCTACCGGTGCACCTTCAAGCTGAGCCAAACGATCCAGCAGGAAGCGAGTAGCCCCCGGTGCATACGGCAGCTTATACATTGCCGCGGTCGTCGCCTCGTCATCACGATTTAAAGTGGAGGAACGAATCGACTCAATAGCGGTCACCATGGTGTTGCGTTCACGCTCCACGAAGGTGCGGTCTACCGGCTCACCGTTACCGGGCACAAACACGCGGTAGCGATCAAATTCGAGCACGGCACCGAGAGTGTCAATCCAACGGTCGGGGAAAGAATCCTCAAAGTAGGGGTCGGTACCCTCTTCAATCAGACCGCCCATGAACAGCACGTCCTCAACACCGACCATAATGTCACCGTCGGTGTGGCCGGGTCCCATGTACATGAGGGTTGCGCTACGCTCACCCAGGTCGATGGGGGTGAAAGTGATGCCGTCGCCCCTATTGGCGACCAGGCGGTTGGGAACGACAATATTGGTGGCGGCACCCTGATTGTGTGCCATTTCCGGTTCCAGCGTCTCGACGTAGGGACGCTGCGCCTCACCGTATTTACGGATTGCACGCGCGGCGCGAGGATGCGCCCAGAATTCTTCGGTACCCATTGCCGCGAAAACATCGTTGCCGAAGAAACGCTCATAGTGTCCGTGAGTGTTTACAACGGTAATAGGAAGGCGCGTGAGACGGCGAACCTCATCATAAATTTCGGTTGCCTGACGGGGACCTGCGCCGGTATCTACGACTAGTGCACGCTCCAGTCCGAGGACCAGTCCGGTGTTCAGTCGGTAGTTGTCGGTCGCAATGCGGTACACGCCGTCTGCGAGTTCAATAGTACGAGCCATAGATACAACCCTACTGGAATTTTTAGCGGCTGAGGAGTTATTCGGGCTTCAGAGAACAGAAATTTACGGTTCGGTAACAATTCAAGGCAATGAAAGTGCATTATTTTGCGCAAACTTATCTCTAGCAACAAGAAAGTGGTGAGGCTTATCAACCTCTCCGGATTGTTTGAACAGCACATCATCACCAAAGGAGCCCCTCGAAAAGCCTGGCGTGCATCCGTAGAAGCAATATTTATGTCACGATGCCGCTCAATCTAGAATCGTGCGCACGGTTCAACCCGCATCTAACACCCCTATAGGATAGGAGTATGGCTTCTTCCCCCACCTCGTCTTCCACCCCTTCGAACCCGCCTTTCCCCAGCGGTACCGGACGCTACGCCCCCTCCCCCTCGGGGGATTTGCATCTGGGTAATTTGCGAACCGCCATTTTGGCGTGGGCTATGGCGCGCCGCGGCGGCAAGCCCTTCTACCTGCGCGTGGAGGATTTGGATCGCGTGCGCCCGGGTGCTGCAGAGCGTCAGATTGCTGATTTGGCAGCTCTGGGTCTGGATTGGGATGCGAGCCCCGGCGCCCCGACAGAGCGTGTTGAGGGTAGCGAAAGCACCGAGGGCAAGGAAGCAGGTGTGCTGTACCAGAGCACGCGCCTTGCCGCCTATGAGCAGGCGGTTGCGCAGCTGCGCGAGGCAAACCTCGTCTATGAGTGCTTCTGTACCCGCCGCGAAATTCAGGAGGCGTCGAGTGCCCCGCACGGTGCGCCGGGCGCATACCCGGGCACCTGCCGTGAGCTGAGCAAAGCGCAGCGGGAGGAGCGCCGCACCCAGCGTCCGCCGGCCCTGCGTCTGCGCGCCGAGTGCACAAGCTACACGGTGCAGGATGATTTTTACGGCACCTACACCGGCCTGGTGGATGATTTTGTGCTGGTACGCAATGACGGCACCTACGCCTATAACCTAACCTCCGTGGTGGACGATGCATTTGTGGGGGTTGAGCAGATTGTGCGCGGTGATGACCTGCTCCCTTCGGCGCCTCGCCAGTCGTATTTGGCGCAGCTTTTGGGTTTGATGCAGCCGCGTTACGCTCACGTGCCGCTGGCACTCAACGAGGAGGGTAAGCGCCTGGCGAAGCGTGACGGGGCGGTAACCCTGCCGCAGCTACGTGAGGCGGGTGTCGAGACTCCGACGATTTTGGGCTGGATTGCCGCTTCTATTCCGGTGTATAACGCTGATGGCTCCGCCCATTCCGCGGATGTTCCGGTGCCCAATGCGGCGGCGATTTTGGAGCGTTTTGACCCGGCTCGTATGGCTTCTGAGCCGTGGGTCGTGAGGGATCTCTAAGCCTCTGTGACATTGTTGTGTAACAGTTCAACACTCCGAACGGCTTTTAAATTTTTCGTTTAATTCGTTTTAGATGCATATGCCATTGAGCGTTTGCGTTGCTTTTCAACTACATATCTTTCACCCAAGTGCCCGAAACCCTGAATTTCAGGGATTTTTCGGGCACTTTTTCGCACACGCTCCCACATCGCCCCACGTGTACGACCATGGATTTTACACAGCAAATACATATTTATTCCACAGCTTCTCATCCCTAGGCGTCAAATAGACTTTATTTTCAGCCCCTCAAAGCCTAGACTGTATCCTATGCCACTCATAAAGTTATGGGGTAGCGCATAAATACACACAGGCGCACACTACCACCAGGAGAGAAGGAACATTATGGCCGCGAGTACATACCAGGTCATCGCGCTGGCGATTTATTTTGTTGCCATGATCGCAATCGGCCTATGGGCAAATAGCAAGAACAACAGCCTCGACGACTATGTGCTGGGCGGGCGTCAGCTCTCCCCCACCGTCGCCGCACTCTCAGCGGGCGCCTCCGACATGTCCGGTTGGCTCCTCATGGGTCTGCCCGGCGCCGTCTACCTCAGCGGCCTCTCCCAGGCATGGCTCGCCGTCGGCCTGACCATCGGCGCATGGTGCAACTGGACGTTCGTGGCACCGCGACTGCGTAGCTACACCGAAGTAGCAGGCGACGCAGTGACCGTCCCAGTCTTCCTGAGCAACCGCCTCCATGACACCAAGCGCGTGCTGCGCATCGTCTCCGGTGTCGTGATTCTGGTATTCTTCACCTTCTACGTCTCCTCCGGTATGGTGTCCGGCGGTCTGTTCTTCAAGTCCTCCTTCGGTCAGGAATACCACACCGGTATGCTCCTGTTGGCAGGCATTACCGTGTTCTACACCTTCTTCGGCGGCTTCATGGGCGCGTCCTACACCGACATGGTTCAGGGTCTGCTCATGCTCGCAGCACTGATTGCCGTTCCGGTCGTCACCATCATTGACCTCGGCGGCGTGGGCCCCGTGGTTGAGTCCATCAGCCAGGTACGCCCCGACGCACTGAGCATCTTCGCGGGTACCACCTTCGCCGGTATTGTTTCATCCCTCGCATGGGGTCTGGGCTACTTCGGTCAGCCGCACATTATTGTGCGATTCATGGCAATGCGCACCCCCGCTGACGCCAAGTCCGGCCGCCGCATCGGCATCAGCTGGATGGTCCTGACCGTGTTCGGCGCACTGAGCGGCGCGTTCATGGGTATCGCATACTTTGCACGCCACCCCGAGGCGTCCCTCACCAACCCGGAAACCGCTGAGTCGGTCTTCCTGGACCTCGCCCAGATTCTGTTCCACCCCCTCATTGCGGGCCTAATTCTGGCTGCGGTTCTGGCGGCAATTATGTCCACCCTCTCCTCGCAGCTGATTGTGTGCTCCTCCGCTCTGGTGGAGGACCTCTACGGCATCTTCTCCTCGAAGAAGCTCAGCGCCGGCAAGTCCCTGTGGCTCGGCCGTGCAGGCGTGGCAATCGTGGCGCTGGTCGCCGGTGCCCTGGCATGGAACCCCAACAGCTCCATTCTGCAGCTGGTCGCATTCGCTTGGGCTGGCTTCGGTTCGGCATTCGGCCCGACCGTTCTGCTCTCCCTCTACTGGCGTAAGCTGACCACCCAGGGTGCACTGGCCTCCATGATTACCGGCGCCGTTGTGGCATTCGCATGGGGCCAGAGCCCCATGAAGTCTGTGCTCTACGAAATGGTTCCCGGCTTCGCTTCGGCGCTGCTTGTCGCCATCGTGGTTTCGCTCATGACCTACAAGAAGAACGACGCCATTGACGAAGAGTTCGACCGCGCGGTTGAGCTCGCCAAGGTCAAGTAAAGAGTCTCTTCCCCAAGGCTCGGGCCGCACACACGCGGTCCGAGCCTTCTTATATGCTCGGCAACCTGATTCGCTATACCTGGCAACCAGGTTCACAGCCTCAGACAGCGCCCGGGCAACGTAGAATAGGGTCTATGACTGCACAACTTCCCGAAAAGGTCTCGGACATCTTCAACCCCGCCGACTGGCGCGTCGTCGAAGGCTTCGAAGACTTCACCGACATCACCTACCACCGCCAGGTTCAGCGCGACGAAAACGGTGAAATCCTACGCGATCTGCCCACCGTGCGCATCGCATTCGACCGCCCCGAGGTCCGCAATGCATTCCGCCCGCACACCGTGGACGAACTCTACCGCGCCCTCGACCACGCCCGCATGACCTCCAACGTAGGTACCGTACTGCTCACCGGCAACGGCCCCTCCGCCAAGGACGGCGGCTGGGCATTCTGCTCCGGCGGCGACCAGCGCATCCGCGGCCGCGACGGCTACCACTACGCCAGCGGCGACACCGCAGAAAGCATCGACCCGGCACGCGCAGGCCGACTGCACATCCTGGAAGTGCAGCGCCTCATCCGCACCATGCCCAAGGTTGTTATCGCACTCGTCTCCGGCTGGGCTGCAGGCGGCGGCCACTCCCTGCACGTGGTAGCCGACCTGACCATCGCTTCCGAAGAGTACGGCAAGTTCAAGCAGACCGACGCAACCGTCGGCTCCTTCGACGCAGGCTACGGTTCGGCGTTGCTCGCACGCCAGGTGGGTCAGAAGTTCGCCCGCGAAATCTTCTTCCTCGCCAAGGAATACGACGCACAGCGCATGTACGAAATGGGCGCGGTCAACGACGTAGTCCCCCACGCAGAGCTCGAGAACAAGGGACTGGAATACGCGGCGCACATTGCCCGCCAGTCCCCGCAGGCAATCCGCATGCTCAAGTACGCCTTCAACCTGCCTGATGACGGCATGCTCGGCCAGCAGGTCTTCGCCGGTGAGGCAACCCGCATGGCGTACATGACCGACGAGGCTGTGGAGGGTCGTGACGCATTCTTGCAGAAGCGTGACCCGGACTGGTCCAACTACCCCTACTACTTCTAAGAGACAGCCCCTTTTCTGCAGAAGTAGATTCAGATGCATAGGCTCGGAGCCGGATTCAACCCTGAGAACCTCAGCTAAGAATCCGGCTCCGGCGCATTTGATGCCGCACCGGCATATGACACCGGCGCATGACAGCACGCAGCCGCTAAGGATTTAGCCATGATGAATACCCCCGTACCCGGGCTCGTCCCCTCCCCCGCTCCGCAGGAGGCAGCCCTGCACCCGCAGGCGGTACAGGTGCGCGCCGACCAGCCCGCCGACCCGCACACCATGCTGGGCGCCTTTGAGCAGCTACTGGGCGGGTACGCGGCGGATGCTGGTGCGGGCGCGGCTGCGGAGCCTATTGCCCTGGTGGTGGGCACCTCCGGATCCACCGGAACCCCCAAACGCACCGCACTGACCGCCCGAGCTCTTGCCGCCAGTGCGTCAGCCACCGAGCGCTTCTTCGGCTCAAACTCCGATGCAGCATCGCAGTGGCTCCTGGCCCTTCCGGCGCACTATATTGCCGGCGCGCAGGTGCTCGCCCGCTCCGTACTCGCCGGTACCGCCCCGGTCATTGCCCGCTCCGTCATTGAGCCCGTGCACTTTAGCCCCGAGGTGTTCCTGCAGGCGGTTGAGCGCATGAGCTCGGCACGCCGGTTTATCTCTCTGGTGCCCACCCAGCTCCATAAGCTGCTCGAAAGCGCGGACGCCAACCCGCACCTGGGCGCTGAAATTCACGAGGCGCTCGGCTCCTTCACCGGCATCCTGCTTGGAGGCGCCCCCGCCAGCGCCGATCTGCTCGCCGCCGCCACCGCCCTGGGGCTGAACACTGTGACCACCTACGGTAGCGCCGAAACCGCCGGCGGATGCGTCTACTCCGGCTCCGTACTGCCCGGCGTGCGGGTTGAGCTCGTACCCGAAGAAGGTATGCCCGCCGTACCGGATACCGGTGGGAAGCCCGCGCAGGTGGGTCGTATTTGGATTAGCGGCGCGCACCTCGCCAGCGGCTACATTGGCGACGCCGCCCGCACCGCCGAGCACTTCTTCACCGCCGCCGACGGCACCCGCTGGTACCGCACCGACGACTACGGGCTGCTGAGCCCTGCAGCAGCTCCCAACAGCAACAAGAACTGTAGTGAGCAGCGCCTGCAGGTGCTCGGCCGTAGCGACGACGTACTCATCAGCGGAGGCGTAAAAATCTCCGCCCGCGCCGTGGCGACCGTCCTCGAAGAGCACCCCGTCGTACGCGAAGCCTGCGTAGTCGGCCTGCCCGATGCCCGCTGGGGCACAGCCATAGCCGCCGCGGTCACGCTCGTACCTTCTGCCGGTGCAGCGGCTGCACCTACCGAGAATCGCCCCGCCCTGAACGAAGAACTCTGCGCCCTGCTGCGTGCCCGCTGCGCCGAAAAGCTCGGCGCCCCCGCCGCCCCCAAGCAGCTGAGCATCCTGCCCGATTTCCCGCTCACCAGCACCGGCAAGCCGGACCGTGCAGAAATATACAGTATCCTGGACAGAGACTACCGTCAGGGCTAAAGCAGGCTCATCCGCGGGTTTTCACCCCGCACACGCAGCCGCCCGCACACCCTGACCGTCACGCACAAAACCCACGCATCATACGCACTTAGACCCGGAAGGAACCCCCGTGGCAACTGCCGCCCAATGGATTGAAGGCGCTCGCCTGCGCACCCTGCCGCTCGCCGTCGCCCCCATTATTGCCGGCTCAGCTGCCGCCTACGAGGTCAACGAATTCAAGCCGCTCTACGCGTTCTTGGCGTTCCTCGTCGCGTTCTTCCTGCAGGTCGGCGTGAACTACGCCAACGACTACTCCGACGGCATCAAGGGCACCGACGAAGACCGCGTGGGTCCGCTACGCCTCGTCGGTTCCGGCGTGGCAAGCCCCCGCTCCGTCAAGTACGCCGCCTTCGCCTGCTTCGGTCTAGCGATGCTCGCCGGTCTTGCCCTGGTGGCTCTGGCGAACCAGTGGTGGTTCCTGGCGATTGGCGCCTCCAGCGTCTTCGCGGCGTGGGGCTACACCGGCGGCAAGCACCCCTACGGCTACATGGGCCTGGGCGACGTGTTCGTCTTCGTCTACTTTGGTCTGGTTGCGACCCTGGGCACCCTCTACACACAGGCGCACACCCTGACCCTGCTCGGCTGGGTTGGTGCTATCGGCATTGGTTTGATTTCCTGTGCACTGCTCATGGCGAATAACGTACGTGACATTCCCACCGACATTGAGGCGGGCAAGCTGACCATGGCGGTCCGCCTGGGCGAACGCTGGTCGCGCATCACCTACATCGTGGAGATGGCGCTGGCACTGGGCCTGGGTGTGCTCCTGCTCGATGAGAACCCCTGGTTCCTGTTGATCTTCCTGCTGGTCGGCCCGACCATCCACTCCTGCGTGACCGTGTGGACGCGCGGCGGCCGCGACCTGATTCCCGTTCTCAAGCAGGCGGGTATTGTGGCGCTCGTGTACTCCGTGATTCTTGCCCTCGCCGTGTGGCTGGGCTCGCTGGATATTATTAGCCACGAGGTTCAGGTGTTCACCGGTTACTAAGCCGACGTACGAATCTGCGCCGGATTGCCGCGCCGTTAAGCCGTTGGCGGGCACCCCGTTCACAGTTCCGCAATAACGCGGCGGTATGTCATAGTAGTGCTTATGATTCGAGCCATGCTGATTATTGGCGGCGCCGCCCTCATCGTGGGGCTGACCCTTTACACCCTCTTGGACGCCGTCCGCACCCCCGCACACGAGGCGCGAACCCTGCCCAAGTGGCTGTGGGTTCTCGTCACCCTGCTCTTCCCCGTGGTGGGCCCGCTCATGTGGCTTATCCTGGGCCGCCCCAAAGCACAGCCCGCAGCACAGCCCGCAGCAGGCGCTCCTCGCCCCAGCTTCGGTCAGCGACGCAGCACCCCGGCGCCCTCGGTATCTTCCCCCGACGACGATGAAGAGTACCTGCGCTGGCTCAAAGCAAAAGCAGAACGCGAACGCCGCAGCCGCGAAGCAGAATCGAACAACAAGCAGGACCCCGAGGACGGCACGCCAAATCAGGGTAACGGGCAGAACTAGTCAGGACAGCTAGGTTTGCAGCTCGTGCGCCCCTCAAGATTTACAGAAAGAGGCTGTGAGCGCATCCGCAACGGATGGGCTCACAGCCTCTTCTCTATGCTCAAAAACAGCTTCAGGAACTTAGCGACCGGATGTTTTAGCTACCGGGTTTGTTAGCTACCGGGCAGCTGAATCACGCCACCGTACAGCGGCGCAGCAGGCTCCGAATACCCCACAAAATGCGGCATCTCATGCTCAAAATCAGTGGTGTTAAACGCCAGAGTCGTAATCGACGCCAGGTTGCACTCACGGGCACGCGGGTCATGCTGCAGCATGCGGCCCTCAACGCCCAGGCGAGTAATCCAAATCGGCAGCTGGTGCGACACAATAATCGCCTCCGCACCCTCGCCGCCGCGCTCGTAGGCGGTACGCGCCGCATCTTGAACAGCCGCCGCCATACGGCGGATCTGATCCAGGTACGACTCACCCCAGGAGGGGCGCGCCGGGTTGTACAGCTTCGTCCAGTGACGCGGGTTCCTCAGCAGCTCCTGCGCGTTCACGTGCAGACCTTCAAAGTAGTTATCCGCCTCAATGACGCGCTCATCCGGCTGCGCGGTCAGGCCCAGCAGCTCCTCAACCGGGGCGGCAGATTCACGGGTACGCTGCAACGGCGAGCAGACCAGATGCACGAAACGGGAGCCTCGCTCAGCACGAGCCGCGAACTCCTCAGCGCTCAGACGCACCATCTGCTGGCCCTTATCGGACAGACGGTAACCGGGCAGACGGCCGTACACGATACGCTCGGGGTTGTGCACCTCGCCGTGACGCATGAGGTGAACTTTAATGGTGGAAGTTTCAGTCATAATCCCAGTCTCTCAGATAGCGCGCCGCACCCCAAACAGGTGACCCGCACATACCCTCTACAAATACAAAACCCGGCCCGCAAAAACTGTAGGAACGCAAAAACCCCGCCTCTCCATACGGAGGGCGGGGCGAAAGAAGTCTATTTACTTCTTGTTGCGGCGCTGGTGGCGGGTCTTACGAAGCAGCTTGCGGTGCTTCTTCTTGGACATACGCTTGCGGCGCTTCTTGATAACGGAACCCATAGGATTTCCTCACTTTACTCGTACCCGGCCGAGCCATTCGACTCGGTAGCTACCCGGGGATATTTATACCGGTATAACCGATCCAAAACGCATTTTAGGCACAGAAATACCCTTGCGTTTTAGAGCGCTACCTACCTAGAGTACTAGGTTTACCCCCATTTTCACCATTCGAGAGCGGCTTTTCAGGAGTTTTTCCCTGAATTTCCGCTTTTCCCGCGGGTATATCCGGGGTATATCGGGCCCAAAATGGGGATTCGGTAACCCTAGCGACGCTTCTTCTTCGACTTCTTCGAGCCCTTAGCGCGGCCATGAGACAGCACCGAACCGGAGGAAGCTACAGCAGCATCAGGAGCGCTCTCCTCAGCCGGGGAGTCGGCCTCTACCGATTCCTCAGCCGATTCCTGCGCGGGTTCAGAAGCCTCAGCGGGTTCTTCAACCGGCTCTTCCGCCGAAACCTCTTCAACGGCGCTTTCCTCAGCTGCCTCTTCTTCAGCCGCCGCATGCAACGCCTTCAGACGCTCAGCGCGCTCAGCCTCGGCACGAGCCAGCGCCTCCTCATCAATGACGGGCTGGGGCTCAGGCTGGGACTCGGGCTTCGTTTCAGCCTTCAGAACCTGCTCCTTCACTGCCTGATCCTTCTCAGCGCTCTCCTGCGCTTCGTCATGCTCAGGCTCGTACACATCCACGCCGAAGAAACGCTTCATCTTCGAGAAGATGCCGCCGCGCTCCTGCACCGGCTCATCATGCGGAAGCTTCTCGTAGGTGTCGTGGATGGTCGCTGCCGCCTCAAGGCGGGTAGGCTCAGCAGGCTGAACGGCGGGCGCCTCCTGGCGCGCAGGGGCACGCAGAACCTTCTCAGCCGACTCAGACTCCGCAGGCGCCGCGGCAGTCACAACAGCCGCAGGACGCGCGGCACGGGCAGGCGCAGTCAGCACCTTGCTACGATCCACAGGCTTAATGATGGTCGCACGCACCGGGGAAACAATCTGGCCGCTACGACGACGCGGAGCCGCCGTGGAGGCGCGCAGAACCTTCGCGGGACCCGCAGCCTCTTCCTGCGCGTACGCGGCAGGGACACTCGGCAGCTGACCGCTGGGGGTCTGGGAGCTGAGAGTCTGCGAGCTGAGGGGCTGGGAAGCGAGAGTCTGGGAGCTAGCCGCTACAGAAGCAACCGGTGCCGCAGAAGCAGCCGGGGTAACCTGCGATACCGAGGTGCTACGGCGCGGGGTGCCGAAGCTCAGCGGCACATCCGCGCTCACCGAATGAGCGGCAGGCTGCGCGGGAGCAGCAGCAGGTGCGGGCTGAGCAACAGCGGGAATGGAACGTTCTACCTTGTCAGAGCCAGAAGCGTTAGAGCTAGAAAGAACCTCAGCAGGCTCATCAACCCGCTCCACAGGAGCCTCAGCAGCAGTCTCCTCAATGTAGACAATATCGCCCTCAGGCACCGTGTACTCCACGGCAGAAGACGGAGCAGAAGCCTGAACAGGCTCAGCCGCAGGCTCCACAGAAGCGGGTGCCGCAACAGGAGCATCCGCGGCAGGAAGTGCCCCCACATCGGCGAAGGACGGGTCATCCTGCATCAAATCATCAAAGTCATCAGCGGCAAACTCATCCACATCAACCGGCGCAAATTCAGAAGCAATCGGCTCACCCGGCAGACCGTTCGCAGAGGTCGCTTCCTGCTCCAGGTCAATACCGGCATCGGAATACATGCCGCGCAGCTGACCAATCACCATGGAACGAGCCGTCGCAGCGTCGCCAGCCTTCAAAGCCTCCGCAATAGCGCGACTCTCAGCGCGCAGACGCTCCACAGCGCTACTCCACAGCGGCATACGACCCACCAGCGACAGCATCGACTCAAAACTCGGCTGACGCACCGACGCGAGCAGACCCACCAGCAGCTCATTACCTGCACAACGCATCACCTGGTGGTGGAAAGTCAGCAGAAGCTCCAGGAAATCACGAATCGACAGGTCGAAATCTTCCATCTGCGCCAGGACCTCATCCATCTCCGCGAAGGAGGCGGTCTTCGGGTCAATACGCGCAATCGCCCAGCTTTCCAGCAGAATACGGGTCTGCACCAGGTCACGAGTCGGGTAACCCGAGCTGGACATGTGCAGGCGCAGAGCGGCACTCGCCGCGGAAGCCGGCTCGTCACTCAGATGCACCAGAATTTCCTTGCCGCGACCGTTGTACAGCTGCACCAGATCCATATCTTCCAGGGTGCGTAGAGCCTCGCGGGTACGGGAACGACCCACACCAATAGCGCGCGCAATTTCGCTATCGCTGGGCAGGTCCTGGCCCAGCTGAATGTTGCCCTCGAACAGTTCGTTCTCGAGCCAGCGCAGAATTTTACGATGAATAGCCACGTGAATGCGTCTTTCGGTCAATAAGGTGAGTGAGAGTGTGTGTGCTTTATACAGAGTTATGCCGGAGGTCGAACGGCGTCAGGGCGCGCTTTAGCGGCGGCGACCACGCAGGAAGCCGAAGAGACCACCGCGGTGGTTATCCTTCGCCTCGGTGCTGGTCGTCTCAGTGCTGGGGCGGTACACCGAATCGTAGGCGGGCATGGTCTGATACTCAGCCTCTTCAGAGGAGGGCTCAGACTTGCTTTCAGCCTTGTCAGACTCTTCTGCCGCGACCTTCTCAGGTGCAGATTCTTCAACTGCTGGCTTCTCAGTAGCTACGGTTTCTTCAACCGAGGGTTTCTCCTCAGCCTTTTCTGCGGACTGTTCGTTGACAGTCTTCTCAGCCACCGCAGGCTCCTCGGTAGCAGGAGCTTCGGGGGTCACAGCAATAGGCTGAATCGAACCACCCACAACCGCAGCCGGGTCAATACCGTAAGACACAGTAGCGGCAGGCTGAGGGAATACCACCGGCTTATGCGCTACGACAGGCTTAGCCTCAGTGGTCTTGGTGGTCTCAGCGGGCTTCACCTCAGCAGGTGCCGCAGGGGTAGCGGCCTGAGCGGGGGATGCCGACGCCGCGGGGGTCACCCCAGCGTCGTAACCGTAGGATGCGGGAGTGAAGGGACGCATCGGGGTGCTATCCACTGCCTCTTCCTGCGGGGTAGGCTCAGTAGCTCCTGCCTTCTCAGCGACAGCTTCGGAAGCGGCACTCTCAGCAGCCTGCTCCGCCGGGCGCGAGTAGATGCGCGCGCTGGGGGTCAGGTACTGTGCGCGGGCGCGCTGAATGCGAGCCTGCTCGATTTCTTCGGAGGTGGGTGCCTCAACGACGAAAGTCTCAGAGCCGGTCTCATCAGCCTTCTCCGCGGTTGCGGCGGGCGCAAGCTTCTGAGCGGGCTCTTCGACTGCAGGCTTCTGGGCGCTCTTCTCAGAGGCCTTCTCGACCGGCTTCTGCCCAGCCTTCTCGACTGCATTCTCAGTTGCTATCTTTTCAGCCGTCGCCTTATCGGAGGCAGATACAGTCACGCCACCGGGCAGTGCCACGGGTGCGTGCGCCTCATTGGACTGGCGTGCAATCTGAACGGTCTCGTTAATCCACTCGGTCACGGTGGCGAATACATCCGGGTTCAGGGAGTAGAGGCGGCGCTGCCCCTCCACGGTCACGGAGACCACATCTGCATCGCGAAGGACTTTCAGGTGCTTCGAAATGGTCGGCTGGCTCATGCCCAGCTTTTCAACCACTGCGCCCACCGTGTGGGTTTGCTCAGCGAGAATACGCACAATTCGGCGGCGAGTCGGATCCGCGATGACAGAAAAAACATCAGAATGCATATAGCGATTATGACATATAAAGTGGCGCCTCAAGCTTAGAATGAGGGTGATACAGAAATTACCTTCAAAAATTCTGAAAGACTACTGAGTGCTAGCTCAATATGGAGCACTGAAGGGGAGAAAAGCATGAAGTGCCTATCACATCTCATGGTGGTTTCCTGTATCTCATCCTAGGCATATGCGACCCAGCAAACCCCTCAATACTTATATAACCAATACAGAATATATAGTTTTCGTGGCTCCACCCCACAAAACCAGCCACACGTCTTCTCCAAGCTCACATATTTACCCCCGAACCACCAGAGCCTCAACCCCCTCAGCGGGCACCCGGCGCGATACACTAGAAGGCGTTAAACACAGGCTCAAACCGCCGCCCAACATACCAACACCCAAACACCCGCTGAAGAACACCCAGACACCGCTGAAGGAGGCGCATGGGACGCATACTCCGCCGCACCCGGCGCCGACACCACCACCCCCAGGGCCAGCTCAACCGCCGCTGGGACACCCTCAGCGGTGCCACCTCCGAACCGCAAAAGCAGCAGGTTCGCCGAAGCCGCCGCGACCGCCTCGAAGCTGAAAAGCTCAGCATCCTCACCAGCGTGCCCGGCATCGATCTTGACCGTCTGCCTACCCTACGTGACCACGAAGACCCCAAGACTCAGCGCAAACGAACCCCACTAGAGTTCAACCAGAAGACTCTCGAACGCTTCCGCGACTTCATTGATTCCTCAGTTCTGGCGTCTCCCTCACGCACCGCAATCGGTGCCTTCTTTCTAGTCATCATCTTCTTCACCATCATGCTGTCCCTGCCGATTTCTTCGGCAGACGGGCAGCGCGTCGCGCTACACCACGCGGTCTTCACCTCAACCAGCGCGGTCACCGTGACCGGTCTGACCACCGTCTCCACAGCAGATCAGTGGTCAACCTTCGGTCAGGCAATGATTCTTCTCGCCTGCCAGGTGGGTGGCCTGGGCACGCTGACCATCACCTCCCTGCTGGCGCTGGCTATCGGCCGCAAAATGGGTCTGCGCACCAAACTCATCGCCCAGGAAGACCTGAATATTAGCCGACTCGGCGAGGTCGGCGGCATCGTCAAAGCGGTGGCGTACGCGTCTTTCTCCATCGAAGCATTCATTGCAATGCTCCTCACCCCGCGCTTCCTCGCGCTCGGCGAAGCACCACACGAGGCTCTGTGGCACGGCATTTTCTACTCGGTTTCGGCATTCAACAACGCCGGATTCACCCCGCACTCGGACGGCATCGTACCCTACGGCCACGATCTCTTCCTGCTCGTACCCATCTGCATCGCGGTGTTCCTCGGCTCGCTCGGCTTCCCCGTGTTCATTGCGATTCAGCGCAACCCTTTCCGCCCATCGCACTGGCAGCTCACCGCAAAACTGACCATAGTCACCACCCTCTTCTTCTTCGGTTTCGGTGCCTTCTTCTGGGGTGCTTTCGAGTGGAATAACCCCGCAACCATCGGTTCCTACTCTCCCGGCGATAAAATCCTCAACGCCATCTTTGCCTCCGTCATGATGCGTTCGGGCGGGTTCAACCTGGTTGACATGGACGCCATCACCCCCGTCTCCACGCTGCTGACGGATACGCTCATGTTCATTGGTGGCGGCTCCGGCTCGACCGCAGGCGGCGTGAAGGTCACCACCATCGCCGTGATTGCCCTATCGATTCTTGCCGAGGCGCGAGGTGACCAGAAGGTCGTAGCGTTCAATCGCACCATCCCCGAATCCTCTCTGCGCATTGCCATCTCTGTGATCGTTATGGGTGCTACCGTGGTAGGTGTTGGCACCGCATCGATTCTCATCATTAGCGGCGCAGATCTCAAAGAAGTCATCTTCGAGGTCATCTCTGCCTTCGCGACCTGCGGCCTCTCAAACGGCCTCTCCGCGAGCCTACCTCCGGCAGGCGTGTACGTGCTCAGTGTGCTCATGCTCATTGGCCGTGTGGGCACCACAACCGCCGCGACCGGCCTGGCGCTGCGTTCACGCCGCCGCCTCTACAAGTTCCCCGAAGAAAGGCCCACCATTGGCTAGTGCACATAACGCCCCCGTCCTCGTGATTGGTCTGGGACGCTTCGGCTCCGCGGTGGCGGCCCAGCTGCGCCTGCAGAACAAGGAGGTCCTTGCTATTGAGAAGGATCCCGAGCTGGTGCAGAAGTGGTCCGGCGTGCTGACGCACGTGGTCTCCGCCGACGCGACCGATATCGACACCCTGCACCAGTTGGGTGCGGACGATTTCGGTTCCGCCGTGGTGGGTGTGGGTACCTCCGTGGAGGCGTCCGTGCTGATTACCGCGAACCTCGTGGACATTGGTGTGGAGCGTATTTGGGCGAAGGCTATTACCCCCGCGCACGGCAAGATTCTGGAGCGTATTGGCGCGCACCACGTGGTCTACCCGGAGGCTGACGCTGGTCGCCGCGCCGCGCACCTGGTCTCGGGTCGTCTGCTGGATTACATTGAGTTTGATGACGACTTCGCGATTGCGAAGATGCGCCCGCCGAAGGAAACCCACGGCTTTACCCTCGCCGAGTCGGATATTCGCTCCAAGTACGGCGTGTCCGTGGTCGGTATTAAGTCGCCCGGTGAGGACTTCACCTACGCGGACGCCACCACCCGCATTCATTCACGTGACATTCTGATTGTGTCCGGTCAGGTGGACCTGATTGAGCGTTTCGCGGCGCGGCCCTAAGCGCATTTTTCCTCGCTGCTTTGAGAAGCCCGCGAATAGACATAGAAAAACAGCCTCTTCCCGTTCTGCCGGGAGGAGGCTGTTTTTCTGTAGTTTCACCTAGTCAGAGGGGATACTACCGGACGGTATTAGTCCCCGCTGATTAGTCCTCGTCAGCGGTGTACAGCTGGCTCATTTCCGCCGAACGTGCCGCACAGGCGCGCATCGCGTCCTCGGTCAGCTGGAAGAGGCCACCGTCCACGAAGGTGTTCAGTGCACGCTCGGTGGTGCCGTTCGGGCTGGTCACGGCGCGGCGCAGGGCGGGCGCATCCGGGTTGGTGTCGAGCAGGAAGCCCGCACCGGCAACGGTTGCACTGGCAAGCTTGAGGGCGGTGTCTGCGTCCAGGCCGAGCTTCTCACCGGCGGTTGCCATCGCCTCCGCAAGCAGGAACGCGTATGCCGGGCCGGAACCGGAGACGGCGGTGACCGCATCCATCTGATCTTCGCGGACCTCAACGACCAAGCCGACGGTGCCCAGGACCTCTTCGACGAGCTTCTTCTGCTCGTCCTTCACGGTATCGGTGGTAGAGATGGCGAGCACGCCCTTGCCCACGGAGGAGGGGGTGTTCGGCATGCAGCGAACAATGGGCTGACCTGCGGGAAGGCACTCAGCGAGAGTTTCGAGGGTCACGCCAGCAGCAACGGACACCACAACAGCATTCGGTGCGAGGGCGGGTGCGATATCACGGGCAAGCTCAACGATGCCGTAGGGCTTCACGCCGAGTAGCACGACGTCTGCGTGGGCGGTTGCCTTGTGGTTGCCGTCAGCTTCGCCGCCGGTGGTGATAATTTCGACCTTGTCGCCGAGGCGCTGGGCGAGGGCGGCGCGAGATTCTTTGCTACGCACGGTAGCGCGGATGTGGGCGGGGTCGTGGCCTGCAGCGAGCAGACCTGCGGCGATGGAGCCGTTCATGGAGCCGGTGCCGAGAAAAGCGATAGTTGCGGTCATCGTTGATCCTTCCTAATGGGGTGCCTGCGCCGGGTGCCGGCAGGCGTGCCGCCGGTGTGTTCCGGGGGCTACTGTTCGGTGCGCGGCGGGCGCGTGGAGGCGTACCCTTCCAGCATAGCGGGTGCGGCTACGGGCATGTGACCTGCCTCGTGTTTCTTCCGCGTTTTCTGGGCGGCGGCTTCACCTCATGCTCCGCGACCCAATGGGCGGGGCTACGCTTCTCACGTTCTGGCATGCCGGGGAGGGCGTAATTCTGCGGGCGTAGAATGAAAACAACTTCACCCAGTGCCCTTTGGAATGCCCCGTTGAAGCACACCAACACACGACAACCCTCATTTTTCTATGTCTTCTCATACTGGTTCTTCCTCGAATAGCCCGCAGAACCCTGCGGGTTTCCGTTCTTTTTCGTTTCGCCTCCTACTGGGGCTGACCCTTGCCGCGCTGGTCACGGGCGTGTTCAGCGGTTTGGGTGCGATTGCTCTGCACTATGTGCTGGATTTTATGCAGGAGCTAACTTTCGGTCAGTCTGAGGGGCATCACCCGATGGTGACTGACGGCGCCGATCCGGCGCGTCGTGCCCTGGTTTTGGCGGCGCTGGGCCCGTTTGTGGCGCTGGTGTGGTACTACCTGCAGTCCGGTGGGCGGCGTGTGGTCGGCGTGAAGTCGCAGATTGCCGGTGCTACCGAGGAGGACCGCACCCCGTCGCTGTGGCGGCAGATTTCGCATTCGGTGATTCAGATTGTTGCGGTGGGTGCGGGCTCTCCTGTGGGTAAGGAGGTCGCGCCTCGTGAGCTGGGTGCTTTGGCGGCTGGCCGTACCTCGAATCTGCTGGAGCGTCTTGGTTTTGTGGGCGCTGACGGTGCCGCGCTGTTGGGTGTTCGTGAGCGTAGTCTGCTGGTGGCGGCGGGTGCGGCGTCTGGTTTGGCGGCGGTGTATCAGGTGCCGATTGGTGGCGTGGTGTACCTTGTGGAGGCGATGGCTGTTGGTTTGAGCCTGCGGTCGCTATATGTGGGTGCGGTGACGGTGTGGACGGCGACGGTCACGGCAAATCTGGTGATTGTCAATGAGCCGACGTACCCGGTGCCGCAGCTTCCGTTGGATGCGACGACGCTGACAGTGGCGGCGCTGACGGGTGTGGTGTTGACTCCATTGGCGTTGGGTTTTAGGGCGTTGTCGCAGCGTGCGGAGAAGTTGAAGGCGAAGGATCGTTCTCTTCTGTGGCGTATTCCTGTGGCGTTTGCGCTGGTCGCGGTGGTTTCGCTGTGGCTTCCGGAGATTCTGGGTAATGGTCGTCTGCTGACTCAGCACACGTTTAATGTGTCGTTGGATGCGGCGGCGGGCGGTTTGACCGCATCGGCGGCAGTGTATGTGTTGGCGTTGGCTGTTGCGAAGGCTGCCGTGGTGGTGTTGAGTCTGCGTTTCGGTTCTTATGGCGGTACGTTGACGCCGGGTTTGGCGTTGGGTGCGGCGGTTGCGTTTTGTGTGGCGGCGCTGGTGCTGTGGGCGTTCCCGGGTTTGGGCGGGGTGCCGGGTGGCGCGTCGATGGTGTTGTATGCGGCGGCGTTGACGGGTACGGCGGCGTTTTTGGGTATTTCGATGAATGCGCCGTTGTCTGCGTTGACGTTGTTGATTGGTTTTACGGGTCAGGGTGCGAGTGCGTGGCTGCCGATGGCGGTTGCGGTGAGCACGGCGGTGCTGACCCGCTGGGCGTGGACACGGGCGTTCGGCGCTAAGAAGTAGGTCCTGACAGGTGGCGGGCGGCCCCGGATGCGTGTGTGCGTCCGGGGCCGCCCTGTTTTGCCGTGCCGAAGATTTGCCTTACTTTTGTTTTGACGGCTTTGAAAGGAATAGCAGATAGATTCCGAAGAGGAGCTTAATCGCCGCATCGATATATGCAATTACCTCTAACGGGATGCTGGTAAAAATATATCCTGCAAACACGTTAATGGCACAGATAAGACCCAGATATATCATTGACTTTCCATGCACAAAATAGTATGGGAAGAAATGCAGCGCGGTTGCCATCAGCGCTCCCAGCCAAATCAGTCTCCAATTTTCAGTTGCAAAGAATGGGCCGCCCAGCAAAATCATCAAGACAAATAATAGAATAACGGCACGTGAAGATACTTTCTTTTGAAATTCACTTGAAGGACCATCAGACAGGCTATTTAGCACCTTTTTGTTCATGTTGATCGAGAAAAAGCTAATAACATAGCCAATACTGAATACTTGCATGTTTATTATTTGCTTTCCTCCAGTCATGGCGGCTATTGCTATAACTGCCGCCACCACAATTAACCACAGGCCGCATGCCCTCTTATAGTTAAATTCTAGCTTTTCATCTTTGTTATAGTTTAGAAAACTCATCGATACCTCCAATAGCCTCTCGTAGAGTCACTTCTCTTGTTACGTCACTAAATTTTAATATGAAAAAATTCTGCAATATATCAATATTACCCAGTCCTTCTGACTATTAATTACATCTCCTATGATTATATCAAAATAGCAATAGAGAATTCGTCAAAAAAGCAAAAGAGACAGCCCCGGATGCGTGCATGCATCCGGGGCCGCCTGCTTTTTAGACCGAGGTTTTCGATAGGTTAGTGCCTTCGCCGTGGGTCTTTAACCCGCAGTGAAGACACTAACCTATCGACGAAAAGGCAAGGCATAACCCAATAACCAGCTCTCACTTACCTGGCGCAGCCGGAGATTCGGTCATGAGTTCCGGATT
>NZ_KV808300.1:0-1819 GCF_001812205.1 Rothia sp. HMSC069C10 | reverse complement strand
AGAAGACGCTAAACCATGGCACAAATTCTGTACGGGTTACAGCCCCATAGCGAGAAGCCACATATGATGTGGCTTCTCGAAACACATGTGGCTTCTCAGTGCTTACCCTTGAGGAAGCGTAGGATCGGATTCTTCTAGGGCATCAGACTTCAGTGATTGAGCGTCTTTATTTCCATGAAGCTCAGAGGAGGAATCTTTATTCTTCTGCCCCAAATCAACGTTCAGACTTTCCTCTTTATAAGAACCCCCAAGCTTTAAGAATATTAGGTTTAAAAATCGTTCTTACATAAATTCCGGGGAAAAAGTAGCACCAGACCTTATGCCACACCCTTCCTGCCCAGCACTTCCCTTCCCACGGGCAGTGGATATTTTCAGCCCAGGTATCATAAAACGATGCATACCGAAGCCCCTCCCTTCGATACCATTTTTCCCAATACTTATCAACCTTATGAAAGATAGGTTCACAATTATTGACATCATTAGATTTACGCCTATCCAATAAAACCTCAACCCTCGTTTTCCTAAGGAAATAGTTAGCTTCAAAGATTCCGCTATATTGATTTGGGGCAAGATGACGAAACATAGGAAAAAGAAGGATGGGCATAACTAACAAAAAGATAACAGCAAATTTCCTATCTCCTGAACTACCACCCGAAATTATCACCGTCAAGATTGGGAATAAAGAAAGCATCGATAGGGGAATAAGCCACAGGATACCAGAAGCTTTTGGCTTTATATAAGAATCTACAGAAAGTTCAATTCCTCGATAAATATCCGGGTTATGAATTTCATATATTTTTGATTCCGGGATTTCCATTACAAGCTTTTGAGCCTGAATATTAGAACATTCAGAAATCACCTTCCGCTCCCACACAGCACGCTCAAGAGCAACTTTCCGAGAAGCTTCAATTTCCTGATACTCTTTCGAATCGGCTAGTGTACCCGTGTCCTTGACACCTTCTAGTTTTTTAAATACCTCTGATACTTCAAGCCAAGTCTTATAACGAGTCAGTTCAGGGGGAGTAGCTTGTTTTGACAGCTCCATCTGCTTATCAATCTTTCGACCACTCCACCATGCAACGATAAGTGACCCAAGAAGACCAATTACAGAAGGTATCCATGTTCCCCACGGCAACGCGCTAGAGCTCTGTGTAGCTTCAGCTCCTTCGGTTAGCATCTGCACTAATAGCATTTGCTTCATCATCGATGATTACTCCTTTCCTAGTATTGTCAGTTAATTACTATGACAAAAATTTTAAACTTCCCATAGCTCCCATATTAAATTTACTGAGCTTCTCCCCGTAGAAACATTTTCTAAACTATATAAATTCTCACCCTCCAAAAACCTTAGAAAACTTGATGTCGCAGGTGGTTTCTCGACCTTTACCCTTGCGAAAACTGGAGGCTACTTACGACCTTTTACTCGAAGGTGATTCCACCATAATTTATGGTTCTCAGGTTTTTCCTTTATTTCAGATTCACACCCAGATAACTCTTGCCCCTTCGGTTCAGCCTCAACTACACCGATTTCAGATCTATAGATTGAGTAATACCCATTAATTCTCAACATAGAACAATAAGCATACGCAACAATCAGATATTTTACATTTTCTAAATCGCAATAATAAGGAAACTGTGCAGATATGAATTTATATGAATACCTATTAATCTCCGCGACATAAATCCGACGCATGGCAACTCGCAGAAAAAACGCCAGTAGATAAACAAGGAAAGCAAACAGTAAAATCCATAGTGCATACATTAAGTCCCTGGAATTAATTGGGTTTTCGGGCTCTTCAGAGTTGAGTGTGGTTGGAGG
>NZ_KV808299.1:31091-31411 GCF_001812205.1 Rothia sp. HMSC069C10 | reverse complement strand
AGTTGGGCACTCATTACGAATACACGGCCCATCAAATCGCCATGAAGCAGTGCTACGCCGAACACGGGCAGAATTACACCGACCCCGACCAAGCTCCCCAATCTGAGAGCGCGCCGCGTGGCGATAATGGGCGAAAGTACGGTCCCTGGAACGTCGAGTACGCCAAGAAGTACGGATTCCAGAAGCATGACCCCAACGCCGCCCCCATCTCCTTTAACTCACCGGAGAGCTTGAGCCCCGAGGAGCAGCTTCGCACCGAATGTCTTGACAAGGCCCGCGAGACCCTGGACGCCGCGGTGCCCGAAGGCAAGAGGCCCGAG
>NZ_KV808299.1:30666-30991 GCF_001812205.1 Rothia sp. HMSC069C10 | reverse complement strand
GCACCGCGAGCTCGAAGAGAAGTGGAAGCAATGCGTCTCTGACCGGGGGCTCACCCCCATTAAGGCAGGGTCGGTAGCCGAGGAAAGCCCGCTGAATGAGCAGCTGAGCAAGAACGGCGGTTTCAACGAGCCCGCCTCCGAAGAAGAGATCCGCATCGCCACCATCCAGGCCGAATGTAACCAGCAGGTCGGCATGAGCAAGCAGCTCTACGACCTGGAGGCACAATACCAGATGCCGCTCATCCGCAAGTACCAGGCGCAGCTTGAGCAGGAACGCAAGGCAGAACGTGAGCGTGACGAGAAGTTCAAGCAGTACGTTCTGGAG
>NZ_KV808299.1:0-30566 GCF_001812205.1 Rothia sp. HMSC069C10 | reverse complement strand
TTCAAGCAGTACGTTCTGGAGCACCAGTAAACCGGGGCGCTAAAAGACAGCGCAACGAAATATAGCGCAGAGAAATAGACAGCGCTGACACAGTTCAGAAAGACACCGCCATGACCACTCACACGAAAAACCAAAACAGCGGGCACCGCTTTAGCGAGCGCATCGCCCGACCCCGCGTGCTCCTGCTGCTGGCTATTCTCGCCATCGGTTCGCTCATGCTGTCCTTCTACCTGGGCACCCGCTACGCCGCCACGGGCCCCGACCCGGCCGTGCAGGCGAAAACCGTGATTCCGGTCTGGGCGAAGGTTGAAGAACGAACCGTCAGTGAGGGCCTCGCCATTGCCGGAACCACCAAGGCGGGAGAGACCGCCCCGATTAGCGCGCGCACCAACGGTGAGCCGGTGCTCGTCTACCAGAACCAGAAGCCCGGCAACGTGCTCAAGGCCGGTGACTTCATCGGCATTATTGGCGCCGACCCCGTCTTCGTGCTGGATGGGCCGCTGCCGCTGTACCGCGACCTCAACCTGGGCGATAACGGCGACGACGTGCTCGCCTTCCAGAAGGCGCTGAACTCCGCCGGGTACTCCACCGAGCAGAGCGGCACCGTTACCGAAGACACCCTCGAAGCTGTCACGCGTCTGCACCGCGCGCACCTGACCGGTGTGCCCAGCGAGGGGGTCACAACCATCGCCCGCAGTAACTACGCGATTCTGCCCGGTGGTAGCCACACCGTCACCGCCGTTGCCGCGGTGGGCCAGCTCATCAGTGACGGCAACCCCATTGCGAGTGTAGAAACCAGCGAACCCTACGTGGAATCCAGCGTTGAACTCGCCGTCGCGAACAAGCTCAAGGTCGGCGACCGCGTTAGCCTGCGCACCTCCACCGGCAGTGTGGAGGGCACCATCACCAGCATTGGTGAGTTGCAGAACGACCCCTCCAAGGGTGCGGCAAAGAGCGTGCGATTCAGCGCCGACGACCCGAGCAAGCTCACGCCGGGTCAGAGCGCATCCATCACCAGTAAGGGCAACACCTCAACCACCCTCGCCGTGCCGACCACCGCGGTACGCCAGGACTCCCAGGGCACCTACGTGCTCGTTGAAAAGGGTGGAAGCTCCACCTCGACCAACAAGGATGCGCCCGCCACCGAACGAGTCAACGTTGAGGTTCTGCGCACCGCCGGCGGATACGCCGCAATCAACGCTAACCTCAGCGCGGGACAGAAGGTGCTAGTCTCATGAGCCGCCGAAAGATAACCCCCGAGCGAGCCCCCGACGGCATGACAGCCCCGCACGGTAGGGGAGAAGCCGCGGTACTCAATGCCGTCCCTGGCACTGCACCCGCTATCGAAATGCGCGGCATTACCCGCGTCTTCGAGGGCAGCGAACGAGCAGTCCTCGACCACCTCGACCTGGTGGTCGAACGCGGCGAATTCCTCGCCATTATTGGTCCGTCGGGCTCCGGTAAATCCACCCTGCTCAACGCCATTGGCCTGCTCGACACGCCCACCAGCGGAACCTACAGCCTCTTCGGCAAAAACACGGAAGGACTCAGCGACAGAGAACGCGACGAAATGCGCCGAGACCACCTCGGCTTCATCTTCCAATCCTCAAACATGCTGCTGGACGAAACCAGCACGACCAATGCCTCCATGGGTCTGCGCGTGCAGGGCGTACCCTACAGCGAGCGCCTGCAACGCACCGAAGAAACCCTAGAATTTCTGGGGTTGAGTGACCGCGCCAGCATCCGTACCCGCTACCTTTCCGGTGGCGAGAAGCAGCGCTGTGCCATTGCTCGTGCTCTCGCCACGCGTCCGCCGCTGATTCTTGCTGACGAGCCGACCGGCAACCTGGACAGCCACAATAGCGCCAAGGTCATTGAGATTCTTCAGCGCATTAACGCGACCGGCTGTACTGTGCTGGTGATTACCCACGACCCGGAGGTTGCCGCCGCCGCCCGCCGCGTGATCCGCATTGAGGATGGGCAGCTGCACGAGCAGAGCCGCGCCGACTTGGCTACGGTGCCGGTTGCCGAGGCTGTGCCGGTTGCAACGGACACCCCGGCAGAAGCCACGGTTGGTGCCCCGGTAGATGCTACCACCAGCCTCGCACCGGGGGAGAAGCCCGCTACGCATCGCCGCGGAAGCTTCCTCACCGACGACAGCATCGAGGCAATCTCGGCGCTCACCTCACGACCGCTACGCACCCTGCTGCTGGGTCTGTCCTTCGCACTGGGCGTGGGCGGACTCATCAGCGCCTCCGGCATGAGCGAATCCGCCAGCTACCAGGTGAACCAGCGCCTGCTCGGATCCGAACAATCCACGCTCTACATCAGCGACAGGGACAATGACCAGAACATGCTCGGAACCTACCGGCAGGGCGAATCCGCGCAGAATGTTGCCGACCGCATTAGCGCGCTGGACTACGTGAAGAACACCGGATTCGTCAGCAGCGTGGCACCCGCCGACGTGCGAATCACCCGATTCAGCCCCTACGAGGACGAACCCAAAACGGCGATTGGCCTCAGCTCCACCTCAAAGACCCGGCTCGAGCAAATCGGTGCCCGCATGAACCCCGAAACCCTGCGTGCGCTCGAACAGATGAACTCGACCCTCACCCAGCAGAACGTTGCCGACCGTGAACGCTCCGAGCAGCTCTCCGGCGCTATTGTGTCGGTCTCCGCTGCCCGCGCCCTCGGCATTATTCCCGAAGATAAGGCTGCAGATAACGCCACAACCGAGCCCAGGCCCGGCGAGCTACCCGCCGTCGACTACGGCATTAAGCTCGGTGGGTTGCCGCAGGTGGCACCCGGTGTGAGCATCTGGGTGGAAGGTCAGCTGATGCCGGTCATCGGCCTCTTCGACCCCGGCAATAGCGGCTACGAATTCAGGAACACGGTCATTGTCTCGCCGGGCACACTTCAGCGCACCGGACGCGGCCAGGTCACATACATTGCCGAAACCGAACGGGGCTACGGCAAGGCGGTCGCCAAGGCAATTCCGCTGACCCTCAAGCCCGCTGAACCCAGCCAGATCAACGTGGAAACCCCCTCCGACCTGCAGAGCCTACGCGCGTCTATCGCCTCGGATCTGGGCCTGTACGTGGGTGTGCTCTCCGGTATTCTGCTGGTGCTCGCCTCCCTCTCGGCGGCAACCGCCATGTACCTGTCCGTGCAATCGCGCACCGCAGAGATTGCGCTGCGCCGCGCCATCGGATCGAGTAAATGGCTGATTGCCCGCATCTTCCTCATGGAGGGCGTCATGCTCGGCGTGCTCGGCGGCTCCATCGGCGCCTGCTCCGGCATGATTGCGACCATCATTCTTTCGCTCGTGCAAGGCTGGCAAGCGGTCCTCTCACCCGGATTCGTGGTGCTCGGCGTGGGCGTTGGCGCCCTTACCGGTCTGGTGTCTTCGGCGTACCCGGCGTGGGTGGCGTCCCGCAAGAGCCCCGCCGATGCGATGCGCGGCTAAACCAGTGCCGGGGGAACGCCAGACCCGCCAAATCCCCGAAGTATGACCGGCCAAATAGGTATTAGCTTGCCCAAACCTTAAAATAATGGGAGGTAAAAACAGCAGAAGACTAAGGACAACACGTGAGTCGAACGCACACACCGCGTCATGCTGACAAACATCAGAACACTGAGGCACCAGAGGTGGCCGAAGGAAAGCGCAATGACCGCGCTGACCGCCGCCCGCCTCTGGGCCCTGACGCCCGTAAAACCCTCAGCACGTTCGGTGTTATCACCGCCGTGCACACCCTGGCCACCGTGCTTTTCAGCGCGGCGCTCGCGGTCATCATTGCCCGCGCAGCCCACGCGGGGTTTGCCGCGGTCGCCGCCGAACACGCGCGCCTCAAGGAGACGAGCGCGCCGGACGTGTACCGCGCCTACGTTGAGTTCGCCGGCTCCGCCCAGGCACACCTGGAAGCGCACGGCGGCTGGCTGCTCGGACTCGGCGGCATCTTCGGTGACGGCGACGCCATTACCCCCGGCCTGATTGCGGTCGCCGTGGCTGCCCTGCTTGTCCGCTCGGGTACCGACTACCTGCTGGCTGTGAGCGCGCAGCGTGCCGCCTCCGGGGCGAAGTCTCAGATTCGTTCCTCGCTGCTCAAGCGCGTGCTCGCCACCGGTGGCGCAGACACCCCCGAAGGTACCGGCGCGACCGCTGTGTTGCTTTCCCGCGGCCTGAACGCCCTGGACGACTACTACACCAAGACCCTGACCGCGTTCGTTTCCACTGCGGTTGTGCCGTTCATCCTCTGGGTCGTTGTGGCGTCCCTGGACTGGATGAGCGCCATGGTGCTGGCGTGCACCCTGCCGCTTATTCCGGTGTTCATGATTCTGATTGGTAAGAACACCCGCGACGAGACCGCAGAAGCTCAGGCTGAACTGCACCGCCTCTCCGACCATATTCTGGAGCTGGTACGCGGCCTGCCCGTCATTATCGGTCTGGGCCGTGAACGTGCACAGACTCGCGCCATGAACGCCCTCGGCCAGCGTTACCGTGAACGCACCATGCAGACCCTGCGTAGCGCCTTCATGTCTTCGCTTGCGCTGGAGCTCATCACCACCATTTCGGTGGCGCTGATTGCTGTGCTGATTGGTGTGCGCCTGGTCAACGGCACCCTGGGCCTGGACACCGCAATTCTTGTGCTGCTGTTGGCTCCCGAATGCTACCAGCCGCTGCGTGATGTGGGTGCCGCCTACCACCAATCGGAGGACGGCGTTGCCGCTCTGCGTAGCGCCCAGAAGATTATTGATGCGCCCCTGCCCGCCGCCGCTGCGGACTCGGCAGAGCAAAGCGCAGCATCGCAGAAGGCTCAGCCTTCCACCATCGCGGTTGAGGACCTGTCGGTGAGCTACCCGGCGCGTCCTGCCGTGCTGACTAACCTGTCGCTGAACCTGAACCGTCGCGTTGCCACTGCCAACGGTGAACGCGGCGCGGTCATTGGCGTGATGGGTGAGTCCGGCTGCGGTAAGTCCACCCTGCTGAACGTGTTCTCCGGTGCCGTGCGCGAGGGTCTGGTGCCCACCGGCTCGGAGGAGCCCGTGCACCTGACCGGTAGCGTGACCGGTCTGGGAACCACCCTGGTTATTCCGCAGTCGCCGGTCTTCACCGCACCGACCGTGCAGACCGAAATGGCGCTCTACGCACTCAGCGCTACCGAGGCGGAGCGTGAGCGTGCAGCCGCTCTGCTCGGTGAAGCGATGGACTCCAAGAAGCTGTCCATCACCGATGCCGAGTCTGCGCTGCTGGTTGGCCCGCTGGCTCAGCTGGGCATGGAGAAGCTGACCGCCCTTGAACCCGGTGCCCTCAGTGCTGGTCAGGCGCGCCGCCTCGCCGTGGCACGTACCCTGGCTCGTGCCGAGGCTATCTACCGTGCCGGCGGTGAGCAGACCATGCTGACCGTCCTCGTGGATGAGCCGACCGCGCACCTGGACGCCTACTCGGCATACCTGGTGACCCGCGCCCTGCACCGCCTGGCGGAACTGGGCGCAACCGTGCTGATCGTGACCCACGAGCAGGAGCTCGCCGCCGGATGCGACACCCTCGTTCGTGCCGTGCAGACCGCCCAGAGCTACACCTGGACCGCCGAGGCGAACACCGCCCGCGTTGCGGTTCCCGCGCAAGCCCCCGCGCACCTGCTCAAGGACAGGGAAGAGTACGAGGCTGAAAGCACTGCCCCGGCGGGCGCCTCCGCAGCTGCCGAGGTCAAGGAAGTCGAGCCTGCCGGCTTGTTCGCAAGCCTGCACACCCTGAAGGAACTGACCGGTATCGGTGTTCGCGCCGCAACCGGCCCGGTGATCATGGCTGCGATTACTTCCCTGATGGCTGCGGCACTGACCGCGCTGTCCGGCTGGCTGATTGTTCGCGCCGCCGAGGGCCCGGCAATGATGTACCTGATGGTCGCCATTGTGGGCGTGCGTTTCTTCGGCCTGGGTCGTGCCTGCGCCCGCTACGCTGAGCGTCTAATGACCCACTCGAAGGTTCTTGCCGCCGCAAATATTCTGCGTCTGCGCGCCTGGGTTGGCGCATGGCAGAGCGTGAGCAGCGTGCGTGCCCTGCTGCGTGGTGACGCGCTGCTCGAACGCCTCGTGGGCGGTATTGATGAGCTACGTGACGGCGTGCCGCGCGTTATTATTCCGCCGGCTGCGCACCTGCTGGTCATGACCGCGGCGCTGATTACGACCGCGTGCATCCTGCCGCAGGCTCTGATTCCGGTTCTGCTTGCCGTGCTGGTTAGCACTTTTGTGGCTCCGTGGATTGTGCTTCGCGCTGATGCCCGTGCGGAGTCGCTGGCTCGCCGCTCCACCGCGCAGATGCTGCGCCTGGGCACCGGCATGCTTTCGGCGGCTGAGGATCTGCGCGCTAACGGCGTGGCAACCACCGCTGAGAAGGCTAACGGCGCTCTGGACGCCGAGAACCTGTCCGCCCTGCAGAAGGGCTCGACCGCTCAGGGCGTGGGTCGTACCCTCGTGACTCTGAGCTGGTTCGGTGCGGCTCTGGCGAGCGCAGTCATTGCGTACCCGCTGGCTGTTGACGGCACCGTGCGTGCCCCCGAAGCGGCGATTGTGGTACTGCTGTGCACCGGCATGCTGGAAAGCTCCCTGGGCCATGTTGAGGCGGTCCGCTCCTGGCCCGCGTTCAGCCGCCTGCTCGCGACGATTGCCCCGAGCGTGCGTGACGTATCCCTGGAGGGCGTTGTTGCAACCTCGACCCTGAAGCGTTCCGTGCCGACAGAGGCTGAGGTGGACACCCACGTTCTGCCGCGTCGTGTTGAGCGTCTGCGTGCCCGCGCGGAGACCGAGATGGAGGAGCTGCTGGAGGCTGACCGTCAGCGTGCCCACCGCTTTGGCCGCCCCGAATCTGCGGCTAACGCTCAGACGGAATCTAAGGCTGGCTCACCGCGCCCGCCGAAGCCGGGCGAACCCACTCTGGTCAGCTGCGGCACCCCGCAGGAACTCGGCGTGAAGGTCACCGACCCCGCACTGAGCCTGCAGGACGCTACCGCTCGCTGGCCCGGCATGGATCACCCGGTCTTCACCGACCTGAACATGAACGCCCGCGCGGGCTCCTGGACTGCGGTGACCGGCCCCTCCGGTTCCGGTAAGTCTACGGTGCTTGCAACCGTTCTGGGCTTCTTGCCGCTGGAGTCCGGCCGCGTGCTGGCTTCCGGTGAGGTCCTGGAGGGTGAGCAGCTGCGCGGCTACGCGGCGTGGTGCCCGCAGGCGGCTCACATTTTCGAGTCGACCCTTGAGGGCAACCTGATGCTGGCTCGTGACCGTTCGGATCGCCCGAGCGAGGAAGAGCTGATTGAGGTTCTGCGCCGTGTGGGTCTGGGCGAGTGGTTTGACGCTCTGCCTCAGGGTCTGCGCACCCCGGTGGGTGCTGGCGGTTCTTTCCTGTCGGGTGGTCAGCGTCAGCGTCTGGCGGTGGCTCGTGCCCTGCTGGTGAACTCGCCGCTGCTGCTGCTGGACGAGCCGACCGCGCACCTGGACGCTGAGTCTGCCCGCGCGCTGATGGCTGACTTGGACGCGGCGACCCGCTCCAGCTCCGTGGCTACGGTTCTGGTGTCGCACCGTCCTGAGGATATTGCCCGCTGCGACGAGGTGGTTCGCCTCTAGCAGTTGCGCTCTATCAGGCTACGGGGCGCGCCGATGATGTGCCCCGGAATGGCACCTCAGAAAAACGCCCCTAGAAAAACATAGTGTGCATGGGAATGCCCCGGTACTTCACGAAAGTACCGGGGCATTTCTGCATTTGGAGTTGTGGCGATTTAGCTACCGTCTGGTGGCTCAATCGGTCGTTGAGCGGCGGGTAGTGGCGCCGCCACGAAAGGCAGTGAACCGCGCGCCTAGAAGAGCTTTTCACCCTCCGGGCTAACCGCCAGCGCAGCAGAAACAGCCGCATAGTTCGGTCCCACAATGCCGATGCTCTGAGTGAGCATCACACCGGAACCGTCACGGGCACCGTGCTCGGTCGGCAGGGAACGAGCCACACCGCCGGAGGACCCCGCCTTCGCCGGGCCCACGCCCACCCACGCCAGAGCCAGCTGGCTCTCACCGGTGAGGAATCGGTGCGCACGCACACCGCCGGTCGCGCGGCCCTTCTGCGGGTACTCGCTCAGCGCGGTGACCTTGGCGCTCGCCAGGCCGTCCTTGCCGTTGGTGACGGTCACGACCTCCGCCGCGTCGCCGGGCGCGGTCACACCCAGGGCGATGAGGCGGTCACCGTCGGCAAGCTTGATGCCTGCGATACCGCCGCCGGTGCGTCCCTGCGGGCGGACCTTTGCCGCGTCGAAGGTCAGTAGCTTCGCGTCGCGGGTGACGAAGGTGAGTACCGCATCGTCGGTGGGGCAGGGGGCGGCGGCTACGATTTCGTCGCCGTCCTTGAGCTTCATGATGTCCCACTCGGTCTGGTTCAGCGGGTAATCCGGGTTGAGGCGCTTGATTACGCCTCCCGCGGTTGCCAGCGCCAGCACCGTGTTCAGCGGTACGAGGGCGACCAGCTTCTCACCCTTGGCGAGCTGAACCAGCTCGGCTGCCTTCACAGCAGACGTCATGGAGGGGGTGCCACCGTTCTCGTCCAGCACCGCAATGTCCATGACGGACAGGCGCACCATGCGTCCTGCGGAGGTCACGGCACCGATCTCACCGCGCGCGGTGGTCGGCACAATCGAGGTGAACACGTCGTGCTTGAAACGCTTGCCGGGATCCACGAGCGCCTCGCGGATGGGCTTGCCGGGGGTACGTCCCATCATGCCGGATGCCGAAAGTAGCACCCAGCAGGGATCATCCGCGATTTCGAGGGCGAGGCCCAGGCTCTTCTTCGCCTTGGACTGCGCGGTGACTGCCTCAATGGCGACCTGCATCTCGTCCTTGGTTTTGAGCTGGGTGCGGCGGTCGGTGCCGTAGCGTTCGGCAACCTCGGCGAGCTCCTCGGAGACCAGTTCACGCAGCGCCGCATCGGAGCCGAGGATACGCTGCAGCTCCGCGATTTCCTGCTGCAGGGTGTCGCGTTCTGCTTCCAACTCCAGGCGGGAGTACTTGGTGAGCTGGCGCAGGCGCAACTCCAGAATGTGGTTCGCCTGGGTGTCTGTCAGGTCGAAGACGGCCTTCAGCTTTTCGCGTGCCTGAGCGGTCTCGTCAGACTCACGGATAATCTGGATGACCTCGTCAATGTCGAGGATCGCCACGAGCAGGCCCTCCACCAGGTGCAGGCGGTCGGTGCGCTTGCCCAGGCGGAATTCGGTGCGGCGGCGGACCACGTTCAGGCGGTGGTCAATGTACACGCGCATCAGGTCGAGCAGGCCGAGGGTCTGCGGCTGACCGTCCACGAGCGCCACGTTGTTGATACCGAAGGAGTCCTCAAGCGGAGTGTGCTTGTAGAGGGCGGCGAGCACCGCCTCCGGGTTAAAGCCGTTCTTGATTTCGATGATGAGGCGCAGGCCGTGGGTGCGGTCGGTCAGGTCGACCACGTCGGAGATGCCGGTGAGCTTCTTGGAGTTGACGCCGTCCTTGATCTTTTCGATGACCTTTTCAGGGCCGACCATGTACGGCAGTTCGGTGACGACAATGCCCTGCTTGCGGGGGCTGACCTGCTCAATCGAGACCTTTGCGCGGGTCTTGAAGGTGCCGCGGCCGGTTTCGTAGGCGTCACGAATGCCTCCCAGACCCACGATGGTGCCGCCGGTGGGCAGGTCGGGGCCGGGGATGAACTTCATGATGTCTTTGAGGGTCGCCTCGGGGTGGGCGATGAGGTGGCGGGTACCGGCGATAACCTCGCGCAGGTTGTGCGGCGCCATGTTGGTTGCCATGCCGACCGCGATGCCGGTGGTGCCGTTGACGAGCAGGTTCGGGAACGCTGCGGGCAGCACGGAGGGCTGCATGAACTGGTTGTCGTAGTTCGGTACGAAGTCAACCACGTCTTCTTCGAGGTCCGCGGTGAGCGCCTGCGCGGCGGGCGCCATACGTGCTTCGGTGTATCGGGCGGCTGCCGGGCCGTCGTCGAGGGAACCGAAGTTACCGTGACCGTCCACGAGGGGCAGACGCAGCGCGAAGGGCTGGGCGAGGCGAACCATAGCGTCGTAGATGGCGGCGTCGCCGTGCGGGTGGAGCTTACCCATGACCTCGCCGGTCACGCGGGCGCTCTTGACGTGGCCCTTGTCGGGGCGCAGGCCCATCTGCTGCATCATGTAGAGGATGCGGCGCTGCACGGGCTTGAGGCCGTCGCGGGCGTCGGGGAGGGCGCGCGAATAAATCACCGAGTAGGAGTATTCCAGGAAGCTGGTTTCCATCTCAGCGGATACGTCGATGTCGACGATATTCTCTACCACATCCACCGGGTAGTCGCTGACGGTGGATTTGGATCGGCGAGCCATATATCTCCTCGTGTCGGTGTGTTTTCGCTCCTCCTATTTTAGCGGGTGGTAGCGGATGAGACGGGCTGGTTGGTCGGCGTCATCTGTGGGGTGCGCCAAGGCGGTTGCGGGGCAGTAACCGAAGCATACCGGGGGATTGCACACCGTCATATGAGCCTGTATTAGCGTGGTCAAGTAGCACAGCCCGGCTGGAACCCTCTAAGGTAGAGGGGAGTAATACCTAACCGCCTTCATCGTGTGCGCCGACCGACGTCGCCTCATGAGGGCACCGCACGAAAGAGGTACGATGTACGCCACCACCCCCGAACGCGAGCAACTGGTCGCAGATATTAAGCATGCCGGTTTCTACCCCGACCTCGTGCTGGAAGTGGTGGATGACGCGCTGGCGGGCATGAACCCGGACGCGCACTTCGTACAGCATGAAACCCACTTCTCCCGCGATGATTTTCACCGCCACATCACCGTGATGGTGCTCTGCGGTGAGCACGTCATCTTTGCGCACCTGGACGACCAGCACCTTGAAGGTGACGCGCAGGGCACCGTGGCGCATGTGAGCGTGGAGGCGGTGCACCTGAGCGCCCTGAACGCGGTCACCATCAGCTACGGTTTCAGCCAGCCGCAGGCGTACAACGCCGGTAGCACCGCCCCGACTGAGATTTCCTTCCAGATTGCTTGGACCGGTTCGCTGCACATGGAGCTGGCTCCTGCTGGCTGCCAGGATCCGCAGTGCAACGCCGACCACGGCTTCACCGGCGATGCGCGCCGCGAGGACATTGCGGTGCGTGTTTCTGCGACCGCTGACGGTCCTGAGTCGGTTCAGCGTGCGCAGCATTTTGCGCGTGCTCTGCACCGTGCCCGCATGTACGCAACCCGCCGATAAAAACCAGCGCCCCAACGGCGCTCGCTACACCCCTAAGACACCCGAGAGGAACTTATGACGGCCCCGTCCCGCACCGAACAGCCCACTCTGCACGATGTTCTGGGCGCGCCGTTGCCTCCCGCGCCCGCCTACGGCAGCAATAGCATCGCCGATGTGCTGGAGTCCGCCTCCTCTCTGGTGGCTCAGCGAAGCCTGGCGCGCCCCGCGCACGCCCTGGACTCCGACCCGGCATTCAACTCCGTAGCCGACCCGCTGAACCTTGCCGGTCGCCTCACGGAGCAGGATATTGACCCGGCGTCTTTCCGTCACGCCTGCGTGGTCATGGTGGACGGTCTGGGCGAGCAGCTCATCAACAGCTACGGCGGCTACGCGCCCTCTCTGCGTAAGACCCTGAATCTGGGCCCGCTGGACGCCGCATTCCCCACCACGACCGCCGCCTCCCTGACCTCGCTGGGTACCGGTACGGCACCGGGCGCGCACGGCATCGCCGGTTACGAGGTGCGCAACCCGGCAGGTAACGGGGGAGCGGGCTCGGTCATGAACCACCTGTCCGGTTGGGACCAGTCGGTGGATCCGCACGCCTGGCAACCGCTGCCGACCGTGCTGGAACGCCACCATACGAACCGCCGCGTGCTCACCATTTCGCTGGGTAAGTACCGCGGTACCGGCCTGACGGAGGCGGCGTTGCGCGGCGGCGACTTCGTGGACGCCGTCGGCTATAACGCCCGCGTCACTTACGCCCTGGAGGCGCTCTCCAGCCGCACCCCGACCACCGTGTACCTGTACTGGGGCGAGATTGACGCGGCGGGCCACCGCTACGGCGTGGGTAGCGACGAATGGCTGCAGCAGCTGGAGGAACTGAACTCGGCGCTGAAGCGTCTGGCGGAGCGCGCCCCGGCGTGGGCGGCACTCTTCGTGACCGCCGATCACGGCATGGTGAACGTGCCCGAGCACCAGCGCATCGACTACTCTGGCGTGGAGGAGCTGACCCGCAACATCGCAATGACCGCCGGTGAACCGCGCGCCGTGCACCTGTACCTCGAAGACACCTCGGAGGCGGCACGCACCGCCACCGCCCAGCGTTGGGCGCAGTACTGGGGCGAGCGCGCCTGGGTGATTGATTCTCGCGAACTGATACGCGCCGGCTACTTCGGCCCGGTCATCACGGATGCGGCGCGCGGCCGCATCGGCGATTTGATGGTGTGCGCTCGCGACGACTGGGCGCTGTACGATATGCGCCACTATCAGGAGCGTGCCCTGCACATGGTTGGTCAGCACGGTTCGCTGACGGACGCTGAGCGTCTGGTGCCGTTGCGCATGCTCAAGACTTTCTAAAGTACTAGTCTTCTAAAGCATCAGAGAGCATAGAAAACCGCTGGTTATTCGGGTGAATAACCAGCGGTTTTCGTATGTCTAGATGCCCTTGCCTAAAGCCCCTGCTTAGAAGCTTTTATCGGGCGGCGCGGGCGGTCGCTTACTTGCGGCTACCGAAGATGATGTCATCCCAAGCCGGAACGCTCACGCGCTGCTTCTTCGAGGAGGAAGGCTTGGGCTTCTCCTCAGAGGCGGGCTCAGCTGCGGGTGCGGGCTCAGCCTGTGCCTCAGTAGCCGGCGCCTCAGCAGCCTCAGCGGCGGGTGCGTCCTCGATGGGTGCCGGCAGGGTGAAGGACTCGACCGGAACGGAGTCAACGGGTGCTTCCGAATCCACAGCCAGCGGATCGGTGGTTTCTGCAGTGGGCTCGGGTGCAGCCGGGGCAGCAGGAGCTACCGGGGCAGCGGGCGCAGCCGGTGCTACAGGCTCAGCGGGCTGAGCGGACTCGCGGTGCACGAACACCTCGGGCTCCTCAACCTGCGCCGGGCGCACCGAGCGGGCGCGCTCCAAAAGCTCCTTGAGCTTACGCTCATCAGCGCTCTCAGAGGAAGTAAGGGGTGCCGGTGCGGGCTCGGGTGCCTTCGGCAGGCGGGCGGGAGGAACCTCCACGGGAGCCTTCTTCGCGGCGGCGGCAACAGCGTCCTCACTATTGCCCATCAGGAAGTACGCCGCCTCATTCGAAGCGTACAGGCCCTGGTTTGCCGGGTTGTACACCCAACGTGCGGGGAAGACGACCTGCGCGGGCAGGTTCTGACGCACCGAATCCTTCAGCGCAATATCAACCTCAACGCGCCACTGGCCGTTCTCCTGCTGGCGGGTGGTCCAGTCCTGGGTTGCGTCCTCAAAACCGTAACGCTCGGAGACTTCCTCAATGCGGGCGCTCAGGGTCACGGGAATCTGTGCGGTACCCGAAGCGGAGCTGCGGCGACCAATCTTCACGCTCTGAGCGGCACGAATAATGTGGGCACGCTCAGCAACGATCGGCCACTCGTAGCGGCGCACGCGCTCCGGCTCCCAACCGGACTCTTCAGCGATTTCCTCAACGGAGGCACCCTGACGGAAACGGGTCTGAATATCGCGCGGACCGTAGGTGCCCTTAGCGCCCAGACCGCGGGCGGGCTGAATACGGCGAGCCTTGGTGATGCTCGTGCGCAGGTTCGCGTCAATCGGCAGCAAGAAGCGGGTGCCGTCAGCAGATTCAAGCACCAGATTTTCGCCGTCATCGTGAACGCCAATCAGACGCAGTTCAAGCATGAGAACCTCCATAGGTGAACCGGACGCGTTCGTGAATGTGTTGCACGGAACGCAAACTACCTTCCAGGGTACCGTGAAAGCGCGGTAAATCAGTAGCGGAGGCGGGATTTTCCCCAAAAAAAGATGTACTTTTCGGACCGAAAAAGCTAGAATGTGACGCCTAAACCGTCCAAAGCCTACCCAGGATTAGACAAATAGGGTGCCAATGGTGAACAATACCTGGCATGCCGTCGGGGTTAAATCCTCACCAGCGGCACCTAGAGCACTCATTAAACCAGCGTGGCCTAGTTCAACACACAGCCACAGAACCAACGGAGCGTGAAAGTTTGGCAACTGATTACGATGCACCTCGCAAGCAGGACGAAGAGCAGAACGAAGAGTCCTACGAGGAGCTGAACGCCCGCCGTTCCGAGATGCAGTCCGGTGCGGTGGACGAAGACGAAAACAGCGCAGCAGAAAGCTTCGAGCTGCCCGGTGCTGACCTCTCCAACGAGGAGCTGAACGTTGTTGTTCTGCCCGCTCAGGACGACGAGTTCACCTGCGCATCCTGCTTCCTGGTGCGCCACCGCTCGCAGATTGCACGCGAAGAGGGCGGCCTGTTCTACTGCGTCGAGTGCGAGGGCTAAAACTTTAGGGAAGGGCTAACACCCACCCGACATACACCTCATGACGGGGCGAGTGCCGAGTGCACCCGCCCCGTTGAGTATGTGAAAGCCGCGCACGCAAGAATAGCGCCGCGTCGCATCCAACGCGGCACAGCGCGTGCTGAACGCGAACACACAACGAAAACACCCCGCAGTAGAGCCTCAACACAGCGCGAGGTAATGGCACAGACACCCGCGAAAGGTTAGAGTATTGACCATGATGACCCCCGTAAACGTCCACATTAAGCTGCTCGACCCCGAGCTGCCCGCACCCGCCTACGCAAAGCCCGGCGACGCCGGCGCTGACCTGCGCTCCCGCGTCGACTTCGAGCTGGAACCGGGCGAACGCGCCCTCGTCCCCACCGGCGTGGCAATCGCCCTGCCCGAAGGTTACGTTGGTCTGGTGCACCCGCGCTCGGGCCTGGCAACCAAGAACGGCATCACCATTGTGAACGCACCCGGCACCGTTGATTCCGGCTACCGCGGCGAGCTGATGGTCACCCTGCTCAACACTGACAAGACCAAGTCCTTCCACGTGCAGCGCGGCGACCGCATCGCCCAGCTGGTCATTCAGAAGTACGAGCACGCAACCTTTACCGTGGTGGATGAACTGGAACAGACCGAACGCGGCTCCAGCGGCTTCGGCTCCAGCGGAATCCACTAGTCTGCTCTCACCGCGAAACGGCACGAGAGAAGAGAAGAACCCCCCCCGCACCCTGCGTGCGGTGAAAGTAGGAATACCATGTTCGGATTTGGTAAAAAGAAGCACGCCGAGGAGGCTGAAAAGGCCGCCATCGACAAGGCTGTCGCCGAAGAGATTGAGGAGACCAACGTCGAGGTTGAGGAGCTGAAGGAAGAGGAGAACTCTCCCGAGGTCATCAAGTACGACCGCGTCAACGGCCCGCACGACATTGAAGAAGTCACCGCCGAAGACCTCGAAGACTACGTCGACCTGGGTGCGCTGCGCATCAAGTTGCTCGACGGCATGAACCTGCGCCTCGAAACTGACGACGCAACCGGTGCCGTCATCGCCGCAACCATCACCCGTGACGGCGCAACCCTGCAGGTGCAGGCATTCGCTGCACCGCGCACCACCGGCATCTGGGACGACATCCGTCACGACCTGACCGAGTCCGTCGCCTCCCAGGGCGGCATCGTCGAAATCTACGCCGGCGTATTCGGCGCCGAGATGCTGACCCGCCTGCCCGCCGTCACCCCGGACGGTCAGCCCGGTGAGCGCATCGCCCGCTTCGTGGGTGTGGACGGTCCCCGCTGGTTCCTGCGCGGCGTCATCTCCGGCGCGGCTGTGCTCGGTGACGATAAGGCTGCCGCCTCCGTGGAGGAAGTCTTCCGCACCGTCGTGGTGGACCGTGGTGACGAGCCGCGCCCGCCGCGCGAGCTGCTGCCCATGACTCTGCCCGCCGACCTGATCGTTGCGGCTGAGGAAGAGCCCGCCGTGGAGGAAGAAACCGAGAACGAGCACAGCAAGCTGCGCCCGATGCCTCGCCGCGGCCCTGAGATTACCGAGATTGGCTAATGCCTGAGTTCTCGAACTACCCGAGTGCGCTCGCGGTTCCTGAGGAGCAGATTCTTGCTCCCGGGTACCCCGAGCGCTTTCGCGTACGCCTTGCCGGACGCGTGGAGCAGGTATGGTTGCCTGCGCTGCAGGATAAGCCGATGTACCGTGCCGAGCTGGTGGTGGCTAAGTCGAAGCCCCTGCAGTGGTCGAGTCCGCTGGCGCTGATTGGTATGCCGATTGTGGAGCCGCCCGGTGAGGATTTCGACGAGGAGTCCGAGGATTCCGAGAAGCAACACCACCTGAACACGGCGTCTTTGGCGACCGTGGCGGTGCAGGATCAGCACGAGGTGTCGTTCCCGCCCTATGCGCCGTTCAACCCGGGGGACCGGATTCTGCTGAAGTGGCAGGGGCAGCGGATGGTGCCCGGCGTGCTTGCCGGTGCGCTGTTGCGCTGTTCCGGCGTGGTGTCGGTGAGGGCGCATCAGCCGGTGATTTACAACCCGCGCTATGAGATTGTGCCGCAATTCTTTGCTGAGAAGGGAAAATATGAGCGCTGAGCAGTCTTCGACCCAGCCCGACCCGAACGCTAACCCCGCAACTGACCCTGCGCGGGAGGGGAACCAGTTTGCGCAGAGCCTGAGCGCCTCCATGGGCGCGAATATGCGCCGCACCGCCAACGGTGATGTGGATATTCTGCACGCTATCGGCGGCTGGCGCGGCCTGGTGGAGTCTTCGCTGCCGGCGGTGGCGTTCCTGGTGCTGTTCACCGTGACGAAGGAACTGAACCTGTCCCTGATTGCGGCGTTGGCTGCGGCGGGTGTGTTCACGCTGATTCGCCTGGTGCAGGGCTCTAAGCTGGTGAGTGCGCTGACCGGCCTGGTGGGCGTGGCAATTTGTGCGTTTGCCGCGTACCGTACCGGTAATGCGAGCGACTACTTTGTGGTGGGCTTCTGGACGAACGGCGTGTACATTCTGGCGTATCTGCTGTCGATGCTGGTGCGTTGGCCGCTGATGGGTCTGATTTTCGCGGTGATTCGCAGTGAGGCGCTGAGCTGGCGCCAGAACCCGGTGCGCCTGCGCCAGTACATGCTGGCGACCTGGATTATTACCGTGCTGATGATGCTGCGCCTTGCCGTGCAGGTGCCCCTGTATTTTGCGAATAATGTGGAGGCGCTGGGTGCGACCCGCCTGATTATGGGTCTGCCGCTGTACGCTTTGGGCGTGTGGCTGGCGTGGCGTGTGTCGGCTCCCGAGGAGGCGCTGGTGAGCGAGGACCCCGAGGCTGCCGAAACTGCCGAAGTTGACGGTTCAGAAAGCCGCTAACTCCACAACTTCATACGTAGAAGAACTTCATAGAAGTACGCGAAAGCCCCGGTACCCGTGACCGGGGCTTTCGCCTCCTCAAAAACTTACGTATAAACGCTATGCGAACAGTGCTATGCAAACAGTGCGCGGATCTGATCCTCACCGGCAATGGTCGTGATGAAGAACAGCTCGTCGCCGCCCTCAATCGCCACGTCGGCACTGGGCGGGATTGGCGCGCCGTCACGCAGGATCGCGGTGAGCACCGTATCAACGGGCCACTGCACGTGATCCACGCGGTAACCGATGACGGGGTGGTCATCCGGCACGGTGTACTCGGCGAGGGTCGCGCCGCCAGCCTGCAGGGTCAGCAGGCGCACCACGTCGCCGACTTCCACGGCTTCCTCAACGAGGGCGGTCATCAGACGCGGGGTGGACACGGCAACGTCCACGCCCCAGGAATCATCAAAGAGCCACTCATTACGCGGGTTGTTCACGCGCGCCACGGTGCGCGGCACACCAAACTCACTGCGAACCAGCAGGGAGACCATCAGGTTTGCCTTATCGTCACCGGTTGCGGCAACGACCACGTCCGCCTTGTTCGGGTGCACCTGGCGCAGTACGGACAGTTCGCAGGCGTCACCAATATGCCAGCGCACACCGGGCAGATCGGCACGCTTCTTGACTTCGGGCTTGGAGTCGATGATGGTCACGTCGTGGCCGTTCATCATGAGTTCTTTAGCGATGGAGGCGCCCACGGAACCGGCACCAACAATGAGGACCTTCACTTACTTCTCACCTTTCGAGGAATCACGATGGCGGCCGATGAGTTCGAGGGGATCGGGCAGCTCCGGGGGAGTGTCACCGAGGTGGAATTCATGCTCGATAACGGGGCCGTCGTTGTGCGCCTGCTCGGCGGGTTTCTTCGGGGCGTGGGGGTGCTTGCGGTGGCCCGAGGCGGGGGCGTAGTTCGCCTCCACTTCTTCGTCTTCAACGCGCGGCGGGCGGGAGAGAATACGGGTTACGTCCGCAACGTCGTCGGTGCGCATCATGACGTGCACACTATCGCCCTGCTGGTAGGCGGAATCCGGGCGGGGGAGCATGCCCTCACCAAAGCGGGTGATGTAGGCGATGCGCACCCCGGCGGCACGTTCGATACTGGTCAGGGCGTGACCCGCCCAACCGTCGTCGAGCGGAATTTCGGTGAGCATGAGGCGGCCCGAGGGTTCGCGGAAGTCGCCCTTGAGCGCCTGCTCGGGTAGCAGGCGGCGCAGCACCTGGTCGGTGGACCAACGCACCGAAGCGACCGTGGGAATACCCATGCGCTGGAAAAACTCGGCGCGGTTCGGGTCGTACACACGCGCCACAACGTTCTTCACCTTGAACATTTCGCGTGCCACACGGGCGGCAATAATATTCGAGTTATCGCCCGAAGAGACGGCGGCAAAAGCGTACGCCTCGGTAATGCCGGCACGCTTGAGAGTGTCCTCATCAAAACCGACACCGGTTACCAGGCGGCCCTCAAAGCCTTTACGCAACGGCTGGAAAGCACGTTCGTCCTGGTCAATGACGGCGACCGTATGCCCCGAAGCTTCCAGAGTGCGCGCCAGCATGACGCCCACGCGTCCGGCACCCATAATGACGAAGTGAGGCATACATCCCTCCGAGTGTTGATGTTTTGTGTCGATAAGGCGTTACCGCCTACCTCTACCAGTGTAATGGGCGGGTGAGCCTCCACGCCGATGCCCCGTGATATTCCGCTCGCAATGCCCACTATTCGGCTGAATAAAATTGAGCTTTGAAGCCGCGACCGATAGCCTTAACAGCGTGAGGAATCGTTGGGATAGGATGCGCATCGCCCTGACCGGTCAGCCGGTCAGCACGCGAAATCTTTCGGCAGTCGCGCTGCCGAAGCGCTACGCCCTGCCTCTTTTCGGTGCCGACGGCATCTCTTCGGTCGCCTACGCAGCCGACCAGATGATCCTGACCCTTGCCGCTGCGGGTGCATCTGCGCTCGCTTTTTCACCCTGGATTGGTTTGGGTGTGGCGATGGTGGGTCTGCTGGTGATTGGCACGTACCGCTACAACATCAACCAGATTGCTTCTGAAGGCGATATTCAGCTGGTGCACCGCAAACTGGGTGCGCTGCCGTCGATTGTGATGGGTGCATCCTCGCTGATGGACTATATGCTCACGGTGGCGGTGTCTATGTCTTCGGCGTCCTCGTTTTTGGTGGCGTTGTATCCGCAGATTCAGGATTGGCGCACGCACATTGCGGTGCTACTCATTGTTGCGCTGACGTTGTTTGCGCTACGTGGCGTGCAGTTGCTGGGCAAGATTGCGTACTGGCCGCTGTATGTTTTCTTGGCACTGTTGGGAGCGACCCTCATTGTGGGTTGGATTCGTGCCGCCACGGGTACTCTGCCACTGGCTGAGTCTGCGACCTACGTGATTGCCCCCGAGCTCGAGACCCATTCGCTGGAGGGTCTGGCGCTGATGCTGCTTCTGGCGCGTTCTTTCTCTGCCGGCTTGGTGGCGTTCTCGGGTGTTTCTACGATTTCTAATTCGGTGAAGTATTTCCGCCGCCCGAAGAAATATAACGCGGCGGTCACCATGATGCTGATGGGCCTGATCACCTCGGTCCTGCTGGTGAGCCTGCTCGGTTTTGCGGCGGCAACCCGCGTGCACATGGTGCACGATACGACCCGTTTCTTGTTCATTGACGGGCACACGCCGGGGGAGTACTTCCACCAGAAACCTGCGCTGTACCAGGTGGCGTTGGCAATTTATCAGGGCGTGCCGTTCTTCGCGCAGCTGCTGGTATTCGCCACGGTGGGCGTGCTGATTATTGCCTCGCTGACGGCGTTTACGGGCTTCCCGGTGATTGCTTCGTCGCTGGCCGACTACCAGTACCTGCCGGTGTTCTTCCGCAGCGTGGATTCGCGCGGCCTGTACGCGAACGGTGTGCTGGCGCTGTCGGCATTCTCAATTTTCCTCACCACCGTTTTCAACTCGGACGTGTACTCACTGATTCAGCTGTACATCGTGGGCATGTGCCTGTCGATGGTGCTGGTTCAGCTGGCGGTGGTGCGCTACCGCATGCGTCTGCTGCGCATTACCCTGGCGCAGATGCCGCGCCGCGCCCTGCTGCGCGATATTGCGGTCTCTGCGGTGGGCGTGATGGTGACCGCCGCGGTGCTGGTCATCGTCGTGGTGACGAAGTTCGCCGCCGGTGCGTGGCTCTCCCTTGGAATGATTGCCCTGATGGTTGGAGGTATGGTTGTGACTCGCCGCCACTACGATGCTGTGGATGCCGCCCTGGACATCCCCCTGAACGCTGAATCCGTTGCGGATGTGGCGGCCCTGCCTTCGCGTGTGCACGCCATCGTGTACGTGGAGCGTGTGCGCCGCCCGGCGGTTCGTGCCCTCTCGTATGCGCGTGCCGGCCGCCCCTCCACGATTGAGGCGCTAACGGTCAACAATGACCGCGCCGCTCTGGAAGTCGTGAAGAAGCGCTGGTATGCCCTGGGCATTCCGGTGCCGCTGTCGGTGATTGATTCGCCGTACCGTGACACGGTGGAGGCTGTCGTTTCGTATGTTCGCCGCCGCCGCAAGAAGTCACCGCGCGATATTTTGGTGGTGTACCTCCCGGAGTTTGTGGTGAAGCACTGGTGGCAGCGTATTCTGCACCGCCGCACGGTGCGCCGCCTCAAGCAGGCGCTTTTGCACGAGCCTGGCGTCATGACGGCGACCGTGCCCTGGGCGATGCACGAGGATGAGGTGTATGATGAGATTTTTGATCAGCGTTTACAAAGCGAAGAATCAACGGTAGAAGCAGAAGGCCCAACGGAAGCTGTCGCCCCGAAGATTACTCGTTCAGCCGGTGGTGGCCGCGAGCTGATTCAGAGCAACCGCCACGCGGTGTACCGCGGTCGCCTGCACGAGGCGGACGCTGTGGCGCGCGAGAAGAAACGCCAGCCGTAATAATTGCCCGGCGCCCAGCATGACTGCCCGACGTCCAGAAATATTTGCCTGGCGCCGAGCCCTGTCAATTGCCCCGCAACTTTGCTTGAGCACCCCGCATAGCGCCTGGACTTTGCCTTTTGCAACCTATTTGGTGCCCCCTGTGGGGCGTCGGAATCGGAGTGAAGGTACAAACCGGTGTAAAATAGTTCACATTAAGTGATTCTTTAGGAGACAATGCTGTGACCCACACTGCTACCACGCCTGCCGCCTCCAACAACGTAGACGGATACAGCGTCGGGCAGACCCTCACCGTCACCTGTGAGGCTCCCGCGCACGGCGGCGCCTTCGTAGCGCGCACCGAACAGGGCGTCATCTTTGTGCGTCACGGCATCGTCGGCGAACAGGCTGAAGTGCGCATCACCGCGATTGGCCCCAAGCGCCGCTTCTACTTCGCGGACGTTATCTCCGTACCCGTACCCTCCCTGGCACGCCGCCCCCACCCCTGGATCCAGGCGGATGCGCTCGCCACCGAAGAGGAACGCGCCGCCGCCACCGGCGTACCCGAACTGCTCGGCGGCATGGAGTACGGCCACATCAACCTGGATGAGCAGCGACGCTACAAGACTGATATCGTCCGCACCCAAATCAACCGACTGGGCGGTCTGCCCCTCGAATCGCCCCTGCTGACCAACCTCATGGTTGAAGAGCTGCCCCTGCGCGATAACAACGAGGGCCTGTCCTGGCGTACCCGCGTGCGCTACACCGTGACCAAGGTCCGCACCCAGCCCGGTAACGAGCCCAGCGACGAGCCCGGCAACCAGAAGAACACCGACCAGAAGAACAGCGTCGGCAAGAAGAGCCCCGCCGTCACCTGGCGCGTCGGTATGCACCCCTACCGCGCCTCCCAGCCCGTACCGGTCGTAGACTTTCCCCTCGCCGCACTCGAACTGCGCAACCTAGAGCTTGAGAAACTGAACCTGCGCGGCGTACGCGAAGTCGAGGCAACCGTCTCCTCCCGCGGTAGGGTCCTCCTGCAGTTCATCGTTGACCCGCGCTTCTCCATCGAAGAGGTCGCCAAGGACATCGAACAGCAGGCAGCCGACGCCTGGGGACTGCTCGCCAAGCGCAAAATCTCGCTCTTCTTCACCCCGCAGTCCACCTCCAACGGCAAGCCCAAGCGCCGCCGCCCCGGCTCCTCCCACACCCCCTACCGCCGCGTACCCGAAGGCGACCAGCTGCTCGGCGCGGGCCTGCGCTCCGTCACCGAAGAAGTCACCTTCGGCTCCCGCCGATTCAGCTACCAGGTATCCGCCGGCGGCTTCTGGCAGATTCACCGCGCCGCCCCCTCCACCATGGTCGGAACCATGCTCACCATGCTCCGCCCGCAGGAAGGCGAATGCACCCTCGACCTGTACGCCGGCGCGGGCCTGTTCACCGCCGCGCTCGCGGACGCCGTGGGCGCAACCGGTACCGTGGTCAGTATTGAGGGCTCCCCGGTGACCCATAAGGATGCGCGCTCGAACTTCGCGCCGGATGGTTGCTCCCGCACCGAGAACTCTGCGGACACCCGCATTGAGGTGATTCGCGGCGACGTGGCACGCCATCTGGTGGATTTGAAGACCGCCCTTGAGTTTGGTGAAATCCCCGCTATTGATGCGGTGGTCCTTGACCCGTCCCGTGAGGGCGCGAACCGAACCACCCTGGAACGCCTGGATGCGCTGGACCCCAAGCGTATTCTGTACGTGGCGTGCGATCCGGCATCCCTGGGTCGTGACACCGGTATTTTGCGTGAGCTGGGTTGGGACATGGTGCAGCTTCGGGCGTTCGATATGTACCCGAATACGCATCACGTGGAGTCGGTGGCGCTGTTTGAGCGTGCCCCGGCGAAGCCTCGTCCGCGCCGCCGCCGCACCAAGTAGCGCGCAGCTAGTAGCTGTAACAAAGAAGCAAATAATCGCAGTGTTGGGCGGGTTGGGCTGTTCACCAGCCTGCCCACTAGGGGTTATTTCAGGCCGTTTTCGCTCAACCCGGTGCGTCTTGCTCTGCGGGCGCATAAATCTGCTTTTTGGCACCTTAAACGGTAGAATCATTGAAGAACCAACGCACGGAATGAGCCGTGCCCCGACCTTGAGGAGTGTGGGTGTATGTCCGCTGAAAACGCATTGCCGCAGGAGGAGACCCCGAATAGCGCCGCCGGTGGCGCACCCACCGCCGACTACAGCATTGGTAATGGTGCCACTGCCAAGTTGCTCCCGGGTATTCAGTCCCCGGCGGACCTGCAGAACCTCAGCTACGAGCAGCTGGAGGAGCTCTCTAAGGAAATTCGCCAGTTCATCGTGACGAATGTGTCGGCGACCGGCGGTCACCTGGGTCCGAACCTGGGCGTTGTGGAGCTGACCCTCGGCATTCACCGTGTCTTCGAATCTCCCAAGGACAACATTCTTTTCGACACCGGCCACCAGTCCTATGTGCATAAGCTGGTGACTGGTCGTCACGCGTTTAAGACGCTGCGTCAGAAGGGCGGCCTGTCCGGCTACCCGGATCGTGGCGAGTCTGAGCACGACATTATTGCTTCTTCGCACGCATCCAGCTCGATTTCGTGGGCTGACGGTATTTCTCGCGCGCACAAGCTCAACGGTGAAGATGACCGCTACACCGTGGTCCTCATTGGTGACGGCGCGCTGACCGGCGGCATGGCGTGGGAGGCTGTGAACAATATTGCTGCCGACCGCACCCGCAAGGTCGTGATTGTGGTCAACGATAACGGCCGCTCCTACGCGCCGACCATTGGCGGTTTCGCGAACCAGCTGTCTGAACTCAAGCACGGTGTGCAGCAGCAGGTGGATCGCGTGCGCCTCGATCACCGCTACGACAACGCCCTGGATGCAGTGCGCATCGGCCTGCAGCGTGGCGGCCCCGTCGGTCAGATGGTGTACCGCGGCCTGCACGGCATGAAGGCGGGCATTAAGGACGTCGTCGTGCCCAAGGGTATTTTCGAAGACCTGGGCATGAAGTACGTGGGCCCCATTGACGGCCACGACCAGCAGGCTGTGGAGAACGCGCTGACCGCGGCAAAGAACTACGCCGGCCCGGTCATCGTGCACGCCATTACCGAGAAGGGCCACGGCTACGCACCCGCCCGCGCGAACGAGGACGACCAGTTCCACGCGGTGGGCCAGATTGACCCGCTGACCGGTGAGGATGTTTCGACCAGCACCTCCGAGTCGTGGACCGGTGTCTTTGGTAGCGAAATCGCAGATATTGCGGATGAGCAGGAGAACGTCGTCGGTATTACCGGCGCGATGCTCATTCCCGTGGGTCTGCGCGAATTCCAGAAGCGCCACCCCGAGCGCGTTATTGACGTAGGTATCGCTGAGCAGCACGCCGTGGCGATGAGTGCAGGCCTGGCGTACGGCGGCATGCACCCGGTGGTTGCTCTCTACGCAACCTTCCTGAACCGCGGCTTTGACCAGCTGCTCATGGACGTTGCCCTGCACAAGGCGGGCGTGACCGTGGTGCTGGACCGCTCCGGCATTACCGGCCCGGACGGTGCAAGCCACCACGGCATGTGGGATTTGGCGATGCTGCAGTTCATTCCGGGCCTGCACCTGGCGGCTCCGCGTGATGGCGCGACCCTGCGCGAAGAGCTGCGTGAGGCTGTAGCTATTAACGACGCACCGACCGTGATTCGCTACCCGAAGGGCTCCGTGGGCGAGGACATTCCCGCCCTGGAGCGCCGCAGCGACGGCGTGGACGTGCTGGCACGCACCGGTGAACCCCACCCGGAAACCGGTCAGCGTGACGTGCTGTTCGTTGCCGTGGGCGCTATGGCTCGCGTGGCTCTGGAAGCCTCCAAGGTGCTTGCCGCCGAGGGCATCCAGTCCACCGTGGTTGACCCGCGCTGGGTGATGCCGGTGCCGTCTTCGGTCGTTGAACTGGCTCGTGATCACCGCATTGTGGTGACCATTGAGGACGGCGTGCGTTCCGGTGGTGTGGGTTCGCGCATCCGCCAGGAAATGCGTGCGGCTGGCGTGGACACTGCGCTGAGCGAGCTGGGTCTTCCGGCGGAGTTCATTCCGCACGCTTCTCGCGAGCAGATTCTGGAGGAGGTCGGCCTGACCGCGGAAACCATTATCGCGGATCTGCGTGCGCAGCTGGCTGGCGATAAGGTTCCGTTCGCTCGTGAAGAGGGCCAGAAGCCGCGCCACACCCGCTAACGGTCGTACCTGAGTGCCGCCTGAGCTTCTCTTAGTAGCGCGCCGCAATAGTAGGCATCAGTAGCGGGTACCATAAGACAGCACAAAGCCCCGCCCATCGATTGTGATGGGTGGGGCTTTGCTGTGCGCAGGTCTTGCCGTATGGAGGTTTTGCTGTGCGTAGGTTCTGAGCCGCCGGTTTAGGAATCCTTGGAGGTGTGGGTGACGAAAATTTTGCCGCCCTTCTCCTGCACCGGGTAGCTGGCAAGGGGCGACTCCGCGGGGCCGTGCACGACCGAGCCGTCAGCTACAGCGAACTCGGAACCGTGGCAGGGGCACACGATGCGGTTGGAATCCTGCACCTGCACCTGGCAGCCCTGGTGGGTGCACACGGTGCTGAACGCCTTGTACTCGCCCGCGGACGGCTGGGAGACGATAACGGTCGTGGAGCCGTGAGTCAGGCGTGCCGCCTTGCCCACGCCCACTGCGGAGGCGGAACCTACCTCAACGGTGCCTTCGGGCGCGGTAACGTTGGAGTCACCTTCAGCGCAGGAGGCGAGCAACGCACCGGATGTGACGGCGCCGGTGATGAGGGTTGCGCGGCGGGAGAAGACGCGCGCAGAAGAATCAGTTTCTGTGGTATCGACTGCGGTGTCGACGGTTGCAGATTCAGTAGCAGGGGAGGCGCATGCCTTCTGAGAGCGGCAGCATCCGTTGGGTGCGGGCATGGTGGTTCCTTTCGTGTACTCTCTCCACCCTATGCCGGTTTGGGACAAAAATCGAATGAGAGCAGGCTAAGCTTGGTTCACGTTTGCACCGGAGACAAACTGCTGAGGCAAAATACCGGGACAAACTACCGTGTCAAACTCCCGAGGCACACAAAATGCCGGTCGGGCGGTCGCATCAGCAACACACCCAACCGGCACGCACATCTATTCAACGTTAGAGAAATCTACCCCAGGTGGCGGGCAAAAATCGGCGCAATCACGGGGGCAACCAGACCCGTCTGCCACGAACGCGCACCGTACTCGGCGAGCGCATCCCGCAAGGTCTGCTCGTCAAAACGAGCCGGCGGCTCCCAGCAGAGGCGGCGAACATAATCGGTCGTGATCAGGTTCTGCGCCGGAATGGTCAGCTTCTCCGACAGCTCATCAATCGCCTGACGAACCTCGGTGAACAGCGCCAAGTTCTCGGGGCGCTTAGACTCCCACGCCTTCAACGGCGGCGGGGCAGTCGACGGCAAAGTGAACGGTACAGCGTTCTCACCGCGTGCCGCAGCAGCAATAGCACGCACCCAGCGCGGGCCCTCACGACGCAGACCGCGCGTCTGAAAACCGGGGATCGCCATGATAGCGGGCACGTTACGCGGCATGGTGCGTGCCGCCTCCACAATCGCAGAGTCGGGCAGCAGACGCTTCGCGTCAACGTCCTTCTTACGCGCCAGCGAGTCACGCTCAAGCCACAGGTTACGCAGCGCCGTCAGCTGCTTGACCGAACGCAACATCGTGCGGCCCTTCGTCTTACGCCAACGCTCCGGCTGATCCGTCGGATCCTTCACCGGGCTCTTGCACAGGTACTCGAACTCCTCCAGGGCGTACTGCAGCTTACCCTGCTGGCGGAGCAAATCCTCCATTGCGTCACGCAAATCAATGAGCACGTCAACGTCCAGCAGCGCATAGTTCAGCCAGGACTCTGGCAGGGGGCGGCGCGACCAGTCTTCCTTCGAGTGCTTCTTCGCCAGCTTATAGCCGAGTAGCTCCTCAACGGTCGCACCCAGGTTCACGCGCTCCAGACCGGCAAGACGTGCACCAAGCTCCGTATCAAACAGACGGTTCGGGCGCATACCGAGCATATCCAGGCTCGGGAAGTCCTGAATTGCGGCGTGAATAACCCACTCAGCATCGGCCAGAGCATCGTTAATAATGCGCAAATCCTTAAACGCCTCAGGGTCAATCAGGTACAGCTGATCTTCACGCTTAAGCTGCACCAAAAAAGCACGCGAACCGTAGCGGATGCCCTGGGCACGCTCCGTATCAACAGCCACCGGGCCGGACGCCGCCGCCAACTGCTCAGCAGCACGACGCAACCCGCTTTCCGTGTTGATAAGGGTCGGAATCGGTGCGGAAGGGGCCTCCAGAGGAACAACGTCCGGAACTTCGATACCGTTAAGGGTCAGCTGAGGGGTGCCAGCGGCATTCTGTTCAGCTGCGGTACTCATGCACTCAATCCTTTTCCTCTGTCTGATTCGACGCGCCAGATGCCCGGGTAGGCGTACGCCCGAGCAAACACGAGCCCGGGCGGGGTGGTGTGCCCGCGAAGGCACTACGCCATTCTACCCGCCCGAGCTTAAAGCCTCGAATTTAGAGAGACTCACAATAAGGGGTTCACCGGCGTGCCCGCGAGGGGGCATTGCCTGGGTTTATTCGGCGGCTTACGCCTCGTCAACCGGCGCCTCGTCAACCGGCGCTTCACCAGCCGGGGCCAGCGTCAGGCACACCGAATTAATGCAATACCGCAAATCCGTGGGAGTCGGGTAGCCCTCACCCTCAAACACGTGACCCAGGTGCGAATCGCAGGCGGCGCAACGCACCTCCACACGGCGCATACCGAACGTTGTGTCCTCCAGGTAGCGCACACGGTCCTCAGCCAGCGGCGCGAAAAATGACGGCCAACCACAATGCGAATCGAACTTCTGATCGGAACGGAACAGCTCCGTACCGCAGGCACGGCAAGAATACACACCCTCCGTGTGAGTGTTCCAGTACTTGCCCGTGAACGCGCGCTCGGTGCCGCCCTCACGCAGAACAGCGTACTCTTCAGGCTTGAGAACTTCACGCCAGTTCTTGGCGATAGCACCCACGCCGGGTAGCGAATTGCCCATCATGACTCCTTCAGTTTGCTCTCATGCCCAGGCTCTTACGGCATATGTAACGCCGCGGCCGGGCGGATTATTCCTGCTGAGCGCGGACTAAGCACGGATGTTAGCGTACTTGCCGTTGGTGAGCTTCAGCAGGTCGTCCGGGGCGAGCTCAACGTCCAGGCCGCGCTTACCGCCAGAGACCATGATCGTGTCAAAAAGCTGTGCAGACTCATCGAGCAGGGTGGGGGAGGGGGTCTTCTGGCCCAGCGGAGAAATACCGCCCACCACGTAGCCGGTGCGGCGCTCAGCGACCTTCGGATCGCACATGGAGGCGCTCTTCCAACCCAGGGCCGCCGCGGCAGCCTTAATGTTCAGCTTGCCAGAGACCGGTACGATCGCGACCGCGAAATCCTTCTCGTGCACGATTAACAGGGTCTTGAACACCTGCTCCTCGGAGGCGCCGAGGCTCTTCGCGGCCTCTTCACCGAAGGAAGTGACGCCCTCAACGTGCTCGTATTCACGCATCTGGAAGGGGGTGTTCGTCTCGGTCAGCAGTGCTACGGCGGCGGTTGCTGCGCCGCTCTTCTTACCTTTAGTTTTCTTAGCCATAGACACCATTTTACGGAAGTCACCATGCGCCGATACCTATGCGCCGAGAAGCCACATGTGTTTCGAAAAGCCACTTCTTTGGTGGCTTCTCGAAACACATGTGGCTTCTCAAAGGTTATGGGGTTATTTCAGTAGCCCTTTTTCCTTCAGCTGCTCTTGAGAAAGCGAGCCAACGACAGTCCAAAATCCATCTGAATATTGGAGAATGTAAGCGCCGCTATCGTCCCCCTCGGCCGTATTTTTGTCTTCTGTATATGACCCGTCGGGTTCAACATACATTACGAATTCCCAAATGTGCTTCAGCATGAGAGTGTATTCTTTAGTTTTTTCATCATAGATAAAACGCCAAAAATGACGTTTGTCTACGTTCTGAGGTAGCCTTTAGGCTCCCTTTTTTCTTAGTAAATACCGATGAGTAATTGCATGCCAAGACTAGTCAGGATGATAGCAATCCAGCAAAGGGCTCCAAGAAGAATGGATTTTCCACTGGATTTGATCATAGCAATGAGGTTGGTTTTGAGACCAATAGCACTCATAGCCATGATGATGAGGAATATGGAGAGTTGTTTGAGAGGTGAAAAGAAGCTAGTGCTGACACCGAAAGATGTGAGAAGAGTAGTTAGCAGAGAAGCTAGGATAAAGTAGAGAATGAAAACGGGGAAGATTTTTTTAAGCTTCACTCCTTGGTTGTTGCCTTGTTGACGGCTTTGCCAATAGGAGAGGAAGAGAACGATAGGGATAATAGCTAGAGTACGTGTCAGCTTGACAATAGTTGCAGGCTCAAGAGTGTTTGCATTGTAAAGACTATCCCAGGCACTAGCAGTAGCTGTCACAGAGGAAGTATCGTTGACCGCAGTACCCGCAAAGAGAGCAAAACCTTCGTTGGAAAGATGGAGCCAAGAACCTAGAGTCGGAAAGATAAGAGCTGCCAAGACATTGAAGAAAAAGATAACAGAAATGGCTTGGGCTACTTCTTTTTCCTTGGCGTGAATAACAGGAGCAGTCGCTGCAATGGCAGAACCGCCACAGATAGAAGATCCAACTCCAATCAAGGTAGCTAGTTTTGTATCAAGGTTAAAAAAGCGTTGGAAAAAGAAAGCTATAATCAATGCAATTGAAATAGTTGAAAGGATAACAGGAAGGGAAGATGTTCCAACTGCGAAAACTTGTGAGATACTGAGTCCAAACCCAAGCAAAATAACAGCATACTGAAGCAGTTTTTTGGAGCTATAAGTCAAACCGGCATCCAGTTGTGTATAGGAAGTGAGAAAGGGATGGAGAATCATTCCGATAAAAATGGCGAAAACAGGTGCTCCCACAACAGGCAGAAATCCTCCTAAAACCCAAGAGATGATAGAAATGATCAGACAGACTGACAGTCCTGCCCAATTTTTTGATAGAAATGACATAAAAACCTCCGAAAATAAACACTCCTTATTATAATCTTATTTGTTAGAAAAATAAAATAGAAAGTAGGAATGCAGACCCAGCCCTGAGCGCACACCACCTCAGCCTCCGCGCTGATAAAGGCCTTCGATATCCTTGAGGAACTTAATATGGCTCTTCCGAGTTGAGTGTGGGTGACCGG
>NZ_KV808298.1:686-1006 GCF_001812205.1 Rothia sp. HMSC069C10 | reverse complement strand
AGTTGGGCACTCATTACGAATACACGGCCTTTCAGATTGCTATGAAGCAGTGCTTTGCCGAACACGGGCAGAACTACACCATCCAGGCTCCCTACTCTGAGGGTGCGCCCCGCGGCGAGATGGGGCGAAAGTACGGTCCCTGGAATGTCGAGTACGCCCAGAAGTACGGTTTTCAGAAGCGAGACCCCAACAACGCAGCCGCCCCCATCTCCTATAACTCGGGGGAGAGCATGAGCCCCGAGGACAAGCTTCGCACCGAATGCTACCCCAAGGCCCGCGAGACCCTGGAGGCCGCGGTGCCCGAAGGCAAGAGGCCCGAG
>NZ_KV808298.1:0-586 GCF_001812205.1 Rothia sp. HMSC069C10 | reverse complement strand
GCACCGCGAGCTCGAAGAGAAGTGGAAGCAGTGCGTCTCAGACCGCGGCCTCACCCCTCGCTCGGCAGGCTCCGTCGCCGAGGAAACCCCGCTGGCTGAGCAGCTGAGCAAGAACAACGGATTCAACAAGCCCGCCTCCGAAGAAGAGATTCGCATCGCCACCATCCAGGCCGAATGTAACCAGCAGGTCGGCATGAGCAAGCAGCTCTACGACCTGGAAGCTCAGTACCAGATGCCGCTCATCCGCAAGTACCAGTCGCAGCTTGACCAGGAACGCCAAGCCGACCGCGACCGCGACGAGAAGTTCAAGCAGTACGTTCTGGAGCACCAGTAACCCGAGCGTCCACGACCGGTTTTGACGTCGGATTTTAAAACCGAATCTTGATACCGGGGAAAGACCGGTAATGGTGCGGGCCACCCGAGACACAGGCTCGGCGGGTAGCCCGCACCCGCGAGGATATTCCCGCAGAGGATGCAGCTCTCGGCAGATGAGTGGGTGCGCAAAAATTTTTGATGCACACCCCCCCCGGATTTAAAGCGCGACAAGGCACGAAAAGTGTAATGTGGTGTACAACTCACTCTCACG